>DATJTM010000266.1:0-26187 GCA_035503395.1 Luteitalea sp. | reverse complement strand
CGCGGCCAGGCTGGCGGCCGTCGATGGTGATCAGCCACACCGCGCCGGTCCGGTCGCGGGCAATCACGGTGCGCGGGTGACGGGTGACGTCGAAGCCCTTCGACAGTCGTTCGCGGGTCCAGTCGGTGAGGGGCCGACCGTTCTGGACGAGCAGGCCGGCGCCACCGATGATCGCGGCGGCGCGCTGCCAGTCCGCGGTTCGCGCCTGGCCGTGTACGAGGATCGTCTCCTCGACTCGCACGGCGGTCGCCCGCGACAACGACGTCAGCGCCGCCGGCACCACGTCGCCGGAGCGTGAGAGCACGTAGCCGTCGCGGGGGATGGCGCTGTTGCCAGCGGCAGACGGCGGCGAGACCCGCCAGACCGGCTGCCCGTTGGCACCGCGTTCCTGACCAACCACCCATTCACGCCCGCCAGTGGTGTCCGTGGTCGGCCCGGACGCCGGCGTGAACAACACCAGCTGGCCGCGGCCCCGGACGGTATCCACCCCGTCGATCGGCATCGCCCGCCAGCGCTGCCCCACGCGAAAGTGAAGGGTGACGCGAGCTCCGGCCTGGCCGAACCGCAGCGCCGCGCCATTGGCGTCCTCGAGCAGGGCGACGGCCCCGCGCAGGCGCCGCGTATCGCTCACCAGGCGCCCATTGACGCGCAGCAAACCGACGGGCTCACCGGGTGGCGAGAAGAACCCGGCGTTGACGGCGGCCAGCGCCCCCGCCTCACGCGCGATGTCGAGCACGCGGGCGCGCCCCGGAATGTCGTCGGTCGCGAGGGCCGATGCCATCCTGACGCGGCGCGGGTCGAGCCGAAGCAGTCGGATCGACTGCGGCACGTCCGCACCGCCGAGGTGGAATCCGTCGACCCTGAACAGGTCGACGCCGTCGGCGATGCGTTCGGGTGCGCCAAGCCACTGGCGCCCCGCGTCTCGTGCCGCCGCGACCTGCGCGCCCTGCCTCGCGAGACTGGCGACGTCCACGCCGCCCGCTCCGATGGTCGAGAGTGCGGCAAGCAGGAGCAGAATGATCGGACGACGCATGGCATCTCGCCGCCAGATTCCGGCGGTGGCGGAAGGAGCATTGTGGCCGAATCGGACCTGGACCGGCTGATCGACGAACTGACGGCACTGCATGGAGCCACGGAGACCGTCGGCAGCCCGGCCACGCCAGATCCCGCGCCCAGAGCCGTCGCGGACGAGTACCCCGCGGACGTGGCCGACGTCGTTGCCGGAGAAACCACGACGCTCGAGGCCTGGCTCCGCGAGGTGGTGCGTCGCGGTGGCTCGGACCTGCTGCTCGTGGCACAGGCGCCGCCATCGGCCCGGGTCGACAAGCGCGTCGTTCCGCTTGGGGAGACCGTGCTCACCGGCCCGATCATCGAGCGGGCGGTGCTGCCGGCCATCCCGCCGCACGCGCGCGACATCTACGAGCGCGACGGCATCGCGGACGCGTCCTTCGGGGTGGCGGGTCTCGGCCGCTTTCGCGTGAACCTCCACCGGGAGCGCGGGCGCGCCGCGGCCACCATTCGCGCGCTCCCCCGCACCGTTCCACGGCTGGCGACCCTGTCGCTGCCGCACCAGGTCGAGCAGCTCACGCAGCTGACGCGCGGGCTGATCCTCGTCGGCGGTGGCACCGGGTCGGGCAAGTCGACGACGCTGGCGGCGCTGATCGACGAGATCAATCGCCGCGAAGCGCGGCACATCATCACCATCGAGGATCCCGTCGAGTACGAGCACACGCACCGCAGCTCGCTCGTCGAACAGGTCGAGATCGGCGTCGACGCGCCGGACTACCCGACGGCGCTGCGGGCGGCGCTCCGCCAGATGCCCGACGTGCTGGTCGTCGGCGAGATGCGCGATCCCGAGTCGATGCGGCTGGCGCTGACCGCCGCCGAGACCGGGCACCTCGTGGTCTCGACACTGCACACCACCGACGTGACTTCCACCGTGGCCCGCATGGCCGACTCGTTCCCGGTCGAACGGCAGGCGACGATCCGCCAGGAGATCTCGCTCGCGCTCAGCGCCGTGTTGATCCAGACGCTCCTGCCCCGGCGTACCGGCGGTCTCGTGCCCGCGATCGAACTGCTGATGGTGCAGTACGGCGCGCGGCAGCACATTCGCAAGAACCAGCTGCACCACCTGCACCAGGAGATCACGCTGACGCGGCGCTTCGGGTCGCTGACGTTTGAGGAGTCGCTGGCCTCGCTCGTCCGCGCCGGGCACATCGACGCCGAGGTCGCGCGCGAACGGGCGGCACACCCCGAGGAACTGGCGCGACACGTCGCGGAGTAGGGCGGGGTCACAGGCAGGACCCGTTGTCTCAACGCGGCCCTCTCTCCTGTCGGGTAGTGGGGACTCGTGACGGTCGGCTGCTGTCGTGGGGCGTGGTGACGGACGGCTCGGAGAGCCGTCCCTACCTCACCCCGTCGCTCGGTGCTTCCGCAGCAATTCGTACAACACGACGCCGCCGGCCGTGGCGACGTTGAGCGACCGCTTGATCCCCAGCATCGGTACGCGGACGTGTACGTGGCAGCGCTCGAGCACGTCCGGCGGAAGCCCATCGACTTCGTGCCCGAACAACACGGCCACCGGCCAGGTCGGCTGCCAGTCATGCAGATCGATGGCAGTGTCGGAGGTCTCGACCGCAGCCAGCTGCCCGCCACCGCTCGCGAACGTCTCCATCCACGCCGGCAGGTCATCGACGGCTGTCCACGGCACCGAGTCCTCGGCTCCGAGTGCCGTCTTCGCAATCTCCTTGCGAGGCGGCCGGGCGGTGATGCCCGACAACACCATCTCGCGGACGCCGGCGCCGTCAGCGGTGCGAAAGAACGATCCCACGTTGTACAGGCTGCGCACCTGATGAAGGACGACGGTCACCGGCAGCACGCTCACGCTGCAAGCCTACCCGCGCCTGCCAGGTGTGCGGCCGACGTAGAATGGCGCGTTTCCCAGTCATGCGTTCCCATCTCACGGCGCTCGTCGTGTCCACCGGTGCCGCCGTCGCCGTGCTGGCCGGTGCGAAGCTCGCCGCCATCCATGCGCAGCCCGACCAGGAACACGCGGTCGTGATGGAATGTCGTGGTGCGCTTTGGAAAAAGGCCTTCGACGAGGCCACGGCCGCGGGACTGAACCCCGGCGCCATCGTCGTCGACTTCACGGCGGCCAACGCCCAGCGGCGCGTCAGTGGCGGCGAGATCGTCCTCACCGGCGTCGAGGACTATCGGCCGACGCACGAGGTCGCGGCCTTTCCAGTTCGCTACACGTGCCGTGTCGACCGTGCGAGTGGCAAGGTGCGCGAGGTCGAGTACGTGGCTATCGACAAGGATGGTCAGGACATCGCGCGACCACCGGTGCAACTGGTGAAGGAAAGCCGACTGCTGAAATCGTGCAAGGAGCGGCTGATCTCGGGCCTGGCCGACGACGTGCGCACGCGCGGCGTCAGCTCGCCGTCGCCGGTCGTCGAGATTGCCCCCGGGGACGCCGAGTTCGTGTCGAAGGGCAACATCACCGAGATTCAGGGGCGCGGCCGCGCCAGGTATGACTCCGGTTTCGACTGGCAGGTGCTGATCTTCCAGTGCCGGTACGACGTGAAGAAGCAGCAGGTGACGCGGGAGACGCACGCACTCGAAACGCCGTCGCCGGTGGATGCGCTGCCGGCTGATTCCCGCCAGGCGCTCGACGCCTGCCGCAATGCCGCCGGGCAGCAGGTGCTTGCAGAAGCCGTGAACCGTGGCTACCGTCGGCTCTCGCGCGTCGATGTGGAGCTGTCGGAGCTCGCAGACGTGAAGCGACGCGGTCCGCTGCTGGACCTCCAGGGCCGCGGCCAGTTCCGCCTCGACCCACGCCACCGTCAGCCCACGCCCCTCACCTTCACCTGTACGTACGACACGCGCGCCTCCGCCATCGTCGGCGCGAAGGTGGTCGTCGAGGCAGGCTCGTGGACACCGTCCGGCGAGGTCGCGAACGGCCCGACCGGCACGCTTCGTTGCGGGTCGCGAGGCCTGCGGCGCGAGGAATGTCCGGCCAGCATCCGTGGCAACGTGCGCATCATCCGGGAGACCGGCCAGGCCAGGTGCGAGGCCTACAAGAACTGGATGTGGAGCAGCGAGCGGATCGTGGTGTGGGACGGCTGCGTCGCCGAGTTCGAGTACGACGCGCGCTAGAAGATCGGGAACCGGGCACCGGGTTCCGGGTTCCGGGTTCCGGGAACCCCCCAGACGTAGCCGTCCGACTCGTCGGACGGTTCCGATGCGAAGGCCCGAAAACCGACGCTGACATAGACTGCCGACGATGCGCTCGCTCCTTCGATGGACCTCGGGGCTGCTGGTCGTGTTCGTCGCCGTCGGCATCGGGCTGACGGCGCGGGTCCAGCCGGCCGGACCGGCTTCTCCCGCCCGTCGTCCCAACGTCCTCTTCCTGTTCGCGGACGACATGCGGGCCGACACGATCGGCGCCCATGGCAATCCGCACATTCGCACGCCGACGCTCGACGCGATCGCGAAACGCGGCGTGAGCTTCCGCAATGCCTACGTGTTCGGCGGCGACAGCGGTGCGGTGTGTGTCGCGAGTCGCGCCATGTTGATGAGCGGCCGCACGCTCTTCCGCGTCAACACGCCGACGATCGATAACGCGCCGCTGCTGCCCGAGGTGCTGGGCAAGGCCGGGTACGTCACCTTCGGCACGGGCAAGTGGCACAACGGCGAGGCATCGTGGCTGCGGGCGTTCCAGCGTGGCAAGACGGTGATGTTCGGAGGGATGTCGGACCACACCAAGGTGCCCGTCAAGGACCGCGGTCCGGACGGCGCGCTCACGCCGGCACGCATCGAAACGACGTTCTCGAGCGAACTGTTCGCGAACTCGGCGATCGAGTTCCTGAAGACGCAGGACGGAAAGACGCCGTTCTTCGCGTACGTCGCCTTCACGGCGCCACACGATCCCCGGCAGCCGCCGATCGAGTTCAGGCAGCCGTACTACGACAATCTGCCGCCGCTGCCGCCCAATTTCCTGCCGCAGTTCCCCTTCGACAACGGCGGCATGAAGGGCGGCGACGGCGCCAATCGCGATGAGAACCTCGGCGCCTTCCCGCGCACCGAGCCGATGATTCGTCAGCAGCTCGCCGAGTACTACGGTATGGTGACGCACCTGGACGGGCAGATCCGCCGTGTGCTCGACGCACTGGAGTCGACCGGTCGCGCGAAGGACACGATCGTGATTTTCGCGGCCGACAATGGTCTGGCACTCGGCAGCCACGGCCTGCTCGGGAAGCAGAGCGTGTTCGATCACAGCACGCACGTGCCGATGATGATTGCCGGGCCCGGCGTGCCTTCCGGCCGTTCGACACAGGCATTCGCTTACCTATACGACCTCTATCCGACCATCCTGGAACTGACCGGCGTGGCCGCCCCGGAGGGTCTCGACGGCACCTCGCTCAAGCCGGCGCTCGAGGGCCGGGCGGAACGCACTCGCGACTCGCTGTTCACGGTGTACATGAAGTCGCAGCGCGCCGTGCGCGACGATCGCTGGAAGCTGATCGCGTACCCGGGACCGGGCTACCTGCAGCTGTTCGACCTTCGCGCCGATCCGCACGAGATCACCAATCTCGCAGATCGCAGGGAGCACGCTGGCGAAGTCGCGCGGCTGCAGGATCTGATGCGCACCTGGCAGACGCGAGTGGGCGACACCGTGGCCATTCCCACGACGAGCACGGCGCCGACACGCATCGACCTGACGGGAATCGCACGCAAGCCGGATCAATGGCAACCGGACTGGATCGTGAAGAAGTACTTTCAGTAGAAGAACACGATCGGCAGTCGGCAGTCGGCAGTCGGCAGTCGGCAGTGTACGGGAACCGGCAACCGGGAACCGGGATTCGACCTCGGGTCCGGGGGTACCGGGTTCGAGTTCGGGGGTTCGGGGGTTCGGGATTCGGGGTTCGGGGTTCGAGACAAATCGGTAGGGACGGCCCGCCGGGCCGTCCGTCTCTTTGTCGACCGATGACGATGGTTGGGTTGATGCGCATGTGGCGCCAGGTGGCCCTGGCACTGATGGTGTTGGTGTGTGCGGGTGCGTCCGCAGTTGCGCAACGCGCGCCGGCGGCACCGGCCGACAATGCCGTGCTGCTCGTGCCGGATCGCGTCTTCAGCGGCACCGAGGACGTCGCGCACACGGGCTGGGTAGTGCTGGTACGCGGCGATCGCATCGCCGGTGTCGGTCCCGCGGATCGGCTGACTACGCCGGCCGGGACGCGTCGCATCGCACTGCCGGGCACGACCCTGTTGCCAGGACTGATCGACGGTCACACGCACCTGTTCCTGCATCCCTACAATGAGACGTCCTGGAACGACCAAGTCCTGAAGGAGTCGCTGAGCCTTCGCACCGCGCGTGCGGTGAACCATGCGCGCGCCACGTTATTGGCAGGCTTCACGACGGCCCGCGATCTCGGCACCGAAGGCGCCGGTTTCGCCGATCACGGCATCCGGCAGGCGATCGAGCAAGGCATCATCCCTGGGCCCCGCCTGTTCATCGCATCGAAGGCCATCGTCGCCACCGGCAGCTACGGCCCCGTCGGCTTCGCAAGCGAGTGGCCCGTGCCGCAGGGCGCCGAGGAAGCCGATGGCGCCGAAGCCCTGGCGCGCGCCGCACGCAGCCAGATCGGCCATGGCGCGGACTGGGTGAAGGTCTATGCCGACTACCGTTGGGGTCCGAACGGCGAGGCACGCCCGACGTTCAGCGAAGCCGAGTTGCGGACACTCGTGGAGGTCGCGGCGGCCAGCGGCCGCAAGGTGGCCGCGCACGCGTCGACCACGGAAGGCATCCGCCGGGCCGTGGCCGCAGGTGTCGCGACCATCGAGCACGGCGACGGCGGCACGCCAGAGATCTGGCGGCAGATGGCGGCGCGACAGGTCGCCTACTGCCCGACGCTGGCAGCCGTCGAGGCAACGTCGCGCTACGCGGGATGGAAGCCCGGCGACCCGCCAACGACGCGGATGGTGCAGAAGCGTGAATCGCTGCGACAGGCAGTTGCTGCGGGCGTGCCCATCTGCGTCGGTGGCGACACCGGGGTGTACGCTCACGGCGACAACGCCTGGGAGATCGAGCTGCTCGTCGCCGCCGGCCTCACGCCGGCCGCAGCACTGCGCGCCGCCACCAGCACGAACGCAAGAATGCTCGGGGTCGACGACCGTGTCGGATCCCTGCGCGAGGGACTGCTCGCCGACCTCGTCGCCGTGCAGGGCGATCCGTTGCAGGACATCACCAGCGTCCGGGGTGTGCGGTTCGTGATGCAGGGCGGACGCCTGATCACCGACGCGACGACGGGGGCACGGCCGGAATCACGCCCTTGAGGATGCTCACCCGCCAGGCGCTTCTGGCGCTGGTCGTTGCCAGCGCTGGCGTGTTCTTCGGCGGCCTGCTGCTCTCGGCCCTCCGATTCCAGCCGTATCGCGATCACGGCTGGCCCGCCCTGATCATCTCGGACATCCAGTCGCCCGAGGAGAATCCAGGGCATTACGTCTACTCCGCCGCCGCCACGGCCGTCAGCGGCGCCTTGCTCCTCCCCGTCATCGCGAGCCTGCATCGCCAGCTGCGGTCGCGACATCGCGTCCTCACCGGTGTCGGCACCGTCCTGCTCACGACGGGAGCATGCGGCGCCATCGCTATTGGTGCCCTGTCGCCGTTCCCGGTGTCGTACGACGATGTGCACGTCCCGCTCGCGTTCCTGACGTTCATCGCCATCGTGAGCGGCATCGCGTGCCACGCGGCAGTGCTGACGTCGACGGCCGCCGCGCAGTCGCGCGTTGTCAGGACGGCCCTGCGGGTCTGTCTCACTGTGCAGGCCGCACTCATTCCGTTCCTGGCGTATCTCTACGTCGTTCCAGACTTCTTCGATGGCCGAACGCTGTTCACCACGCTCGCATTCCTCGAGTGGTCGCTGTGCGTGGGCATCCTCGCGATGCTGCTCGTGCTGATCGCTGCGCTCGACCCGTAGCGTTCGCGGAACGATGCGGGCCGACTCCGCGAACACGGTTGGAGGTTGTGCCGAGAAGGTGATTGAATCTCGCTCGTATCCCATGCCTATGCTCCGTCGTTCCCTCCTGCTGTTCGCGGTGTGCCTGGCTGGCGCGTCGCCGGTGATCGCGCAACCTGCCTACGACCTGGTCCTGAAGGGTGGTCATGTCATCGACCCGCGCAACGGCGTCGACGGCGTGATGGACGTGGCGGTCTCAGCCGGCAAGATCGCCGCGGTGAGGGCCGGCATCGACCCGGCTAGCGGCCGGCAGGTGGTGGACGTCAGCGGCTTGTACGTGACGCCTGGGCTGATCGACATCCACGTGCATGTGTTCGCCACGACCGGCGTCAAGGGCGCGTGGGCAGGCGACAACAGCGTGATCCCTGATGGCTTCAGCTTCCGCACGGGCGTCACGACGATGGTCGATGCCGGCAGTTCGGGCTGGCGGAACTTCGAGGACTTCCGGCGGACGGTCATCGATCGATCGAGCACTCGCGTCCTTGCGATGCTGAACATCGCCGGCTTCGGGATGCTGACCGACGTGCCGGAGCAGAACGTGCACGACATGGACGCCAAGGAGACGTCGGCGATGGCCACGCGCCACAAGGACGTCGTCGTCGGCATCAAGTCGGCGCACTACATGGGGCCTGAGTGGGTGTCTGTCGATCGCGCCATCGAGGCCGGCACGGCCGCCAACGTACCGGTGATGGTGGACTTCGGCTACTTCCGTGAGGAGCGTCCGTACCATCAGCTGGTGACGCAGCGGCTGCGACCGGGCGACATCAGCACGCACATGTTCCGAGGTCCGGTGCCGTACATGGACGCCAGCGGCAAGGTGCTGCCGTACCTGTACGAGGCACGCAAGCGCGGCGTGATCTTCGACGTGGGTCATGGCGGTGGCAGCTTCGTCTTCCGGACGATGGTGCCGGCCACGAAGGCGGGCTTCTACCCGGACACGATCTCGACCGACCTGCACACCGGCAGCATGAACGCCGGGATGACCGACATGCTGATGACCATGTCGAAGTTCCTGGTGGCGGGGATGCCTCTCAGGGACGTGATTCGCGCCTCGACCGACGCGCCCGCCAAGACGATCAAGCGCACCGAGCTCGGCCACCTGTCGGTCGGAGCTGAGGCCGATGTCGCGGTGCTGCGCGTGCTAGATGGTCGCTTCGGGTACGCCGACGGCGCGCGAGGCACGATGACGGGCGACAAGCGGCTGATCTGCGAACTCACGCTGCGGGCCGGTCGGGTCGCGTGGGACTGGAACGCGCGCACGGGGCGCGACTATCGCGAGATGCCGCCGACGTACGGCGTCCGCGACGTCGATCGCGTGATCGTGCCGCACTGACCAGGAGAACAAGAGCTCAGGAGTCAGGAGTGCGAGGACAGAGGCCTGTTCATACCTGGGGAAGGTCGGGCCCGTTGTCCCAACGCGGCCCACGATCGAACGTGGTCTGGAAGGGAGAGTGGGATGGTCAAGAACATGGGCACGGCCGACCGTGCAATCCGCACCGTACTGGCGATTGGCATCGTGGTTCTCTACCTTACCGGCATCATCAACGGCTGGCTGGCGCTGGTGCTCGGCGCGTTCGCCGTCGCCTTCCTGTTCTCGAGCGCGGCAGGCTCGTGCCCGATGTACGGCCCGCTCGGCATCTCGACGCGGCGGCACTGAGTTGTCGGCATGAGCGAGAAGAGCGTTGCCGAGAAGGCGCGCATCAAGGCCGACGCGACCGTTGCCGTCGTCAATCCCGTGGTGGGAATCGTCGAGTCGCTGGGGCTGCCGGACAGCGTTCGATTCGTGGCTGTGAAAGAAGCCAGTCTGGTGATCCTGTTCGTGCACGACGCCGCCGATCTGGACGAGCGCATGCCGGATACCGTTTCGCAGATGGCGCCCGCGAGTTCGCTCTGGGCGTTCTTCCGCAAGGGTTCGAAGACCGCGGGCCGCACCGTGAATCGCGACGACGTCTGGGCGGTCGCCGAGCGACTCGGTATGCGCCCGGTCGGCTTGGTGAGTGTCGATGCCGAGTGGTCCGCGTTCCGGTTGAAGCGCAGTGCGTGAGGACGCGACCAGTCCTCGAAGGACGTCATGCCGTTCCTGAGTGCGCGATGGGAGAGCCTCGTCCTCCTGAATTACGCGTGCCCGCGAGAGTTGCTCGAACCCCTCGTGCCGGCTGGCACAGAGCTGGACACATGGCAGGGCGAGACACTCGTGAGTCTCGTCGGGTTCATGTTCGTCGACACCCGGCTGCTCGGCCTGCCCATTCCGTTCCATCGCACGTTCGAGGAAGTGAACCTGCGCTTCTACGTCCGTCGACAGGACCAGGAAGTGAAGCGTGCCGTCGTCTTCGTCCGCGAGATGGTCCCGCGACGGGCAATCGCGACGGTGGCGCGGGTGCTCTACAACGAGCCGTACATCGCCGTACCGATGCGGCACGAGATCAACCTCGGTCCTGACACTGGTGGCTTCGCCAGCTACGGCTGGCAGCACGACGGAAATCGATTCGAGCTTGGCGCGCGGGTGGACGGTGCGGCCGCGCCGCTCGTGCCTGGTTCAGAAGCCGAGTTCATCACCGAGCACTACTGGGGCTACACCCGGCAGCGCGACGGTGGCACGCTGGAGTACCTGGTCGAACACCCACCGTGGAGCGTGTGGTCGGCCCGCGACGCCTGGTTCACGGGCCCGGCAGCATCACTCTATGGATCGAACTTCGGTGCGGTGCTGGAGGGCGCGCCGCGGTCGGCATTCGTCGCCGTGGGTTCGCCGGTGGCTGTGCATCACGGGCGCCGCATCGCTCTCGATGCATGATTCATTGCCGCTTCTGATACTGGTACCGCCATGTCGCGCTACGTTGCCTTTCTCCGTGGTGTCAGCCCGTCGAACGCCAGCATGCCGGCGCTGGTCGCGGCCTTCGAGCGCGCAGGCTTTGCAAACGTCCGCAGCATCCTCTCGAGCGGGAACGTCGCGTTCGACTCGCGGCGCGCATCCAACACCACATTGGCAGCGAAGGCCGAAGAGGGCATGCGAGAGGAGTTGGGCCGCTCGTTCCCGGTGATCGTCCGCTCGACGGACGACCTGCGCACGCTGCTCGCCAGCGCGCCGTTCGACGGGCATCTGATCCCGACGGGTGCCAAGCGAGTGGTGACGTTCCTCGGCAGCACGGCGGCCCCACGCATGCCCCTGCCGGTGTCGCTCGATGGCGCGACCGTGCTTGGCGTCGTCGGGCGCGAAGCGTTCACGTATTACGAACGCAGCTCGAAGGGCGCCGTGTTCATGCGACTGATCGAGAAGGCACTGGGGACCGACGTGACGACGCGGACCTGGGAGTCGGTCGAGCGCTGTTCCACGTCGTAGCGCGGCGACACGCAGCGTCAGCCCAGTCGCGTGGCGAGCAGGCGAATCGCCGCCTGGGCGATGCCGCTGCCCTGGTTGGACAGCATGTCATGCACCCACGATGGGTCGCCGTCGAGCGTCGCCCACGTCCGTTCAGCCGCGGCACGTTCCTGCATCAGACGAACCGGCAGCGTCGGGTCGACGGCCTGGTCGCGCGTCTCGGCGCGCGTCAGTGTCTCCAGCTCCCGTCGCAGCTGCTTCGGATCCACCATCGACACCGGCGTAGCGCAATGCGCGCACGTCACCGCGCCGGCGAGATCGATCGGCGCGCCGCAGTTGACGCAGCTGACCTGCTGGATGCGGGCTCGTACCTCAGCAATCTCGACGGCCGAGAGCTCGCGTACCAGGTGCTTCTCACGCAGGAAGTGATAGGCCGTGATGAAGCGGCCATGCCCGGAGGGACAGCGCCGGTAGGTGAACCGCGTGCCGCGCTGTTGATCGTGGACCTCGGCCAGGGTCTGACGACAACGCGGACAGGGCGACCGCCGTTGCAGCGCTCGTGTCGGCGACAGCGTCAGCCGCTCCAGCAGCTTGAGCGTGGCACCCGGTGACAGCTGCTGGCTCTCGAGGTGATCGAACCAGAGACCACCGCAACCATCGCACACGTCGATCTGCACGACGCGCCCGTAGCGTCCGACGAGCCCCACCGAGTCCATGGCGTACCCGCAACCAGGGCACATCGCGGTCGGCGGCAACGACGGAGACATCATCCCGGTGCAATCGGTACCGGGTAGCGCAGACTGGAGTTCAGGCCCGTCGGGTCAGCGACGCGCGGGCTTCGCGCACCAGGGCTTCGGCGGCATTCGGCGTGTCGGCCATCGCGGTCAGGTGCCCCATCTTCCGCCCCCGGCGCGGTTCGGTCTTGCCGTACAGGTGCAGCTTCACGCCAGGCATCGCGAGTGCGGCCGCCCAGTCGGGCTCGCCCTTGTGCCATTCGTCACCGAGCAGGTTGGCCATCGCCGCGGCGGGGCCGTGCGCCTGCGTCGACCCGAGCGGCAGCCCGCACACCGCCCGCAACTGCTGCTCGAACTGGCAGGTGACGTGTGCGTCGATGGTGAGATGCCCGGAGTTGTGCGGCCGGGGCGCCAGCTCGTTCACCACGACGTCGCCGGTCGCGGTCACGAACATCTCGACACACAGCACACCCACCACGTCGAGGGCCTCGCACGCCGCGCGCGCGATCGCTCGCGCCTTCTCCGAGACCGCCGCCGGCACGCGCGCTGGCCACACCGACACGTCGAGGATGTGATTGCGGTGCGCGTTCTCGATGGCGCCGTAGTCGACCATCGTGCCGTCGTGCCCACGCGCGACGACGACCGACACCTCGCACGAGAAGGCGACGACGCCTTCCAGCACAGCTGGCTGTTCACGGATCACCGTCCACGCCGCCGGCCCATCGTCGGCATGCGTCACCCGCACCTGTCCCTTGCCGTCGTAGCCGAAGCTCGCCGTCTTGAGAATGGCCGGCACGCCGACCTGCGCAAGACCGCGCTCGATGTCGCCACGCTGCGCCACGATCGCGAAGGGCGCCACCGGGATCCCGGCCGACACGAGGAACTGCTTCTCGCGCACCCGATGCTGCGTGGTGTGCAGCACCTTGCCCGACGGGCGGACGAGCACGTCGGGACCGAGGGCATCGACCGTCGCCGACGGCACGTTCTCGAACTCGAACGTCACGGCCTGCACGTGGCGCGCGAACGCCGAGACGGCGGCGAGGTCGTCGTACGGGGCCGTGACTTCGTGGTCGGCCACCTGCCCGGTCGGCGAGTCCTGGTCAGGCGAGAACGTGTGGACGCGATATCCGAGACGTCGCGCGGCGATCGCAAACATGCGACCGAGTTGACCGCTGCCCAGCACGCCGACCGTCGAACCTGGGAGGACGGGAGCCATCACTCGATCGGCTCGGTCCGCACGCGGCGGTCCTGCTCGTCGCGGAACGCACGCAGTCGTTCACGCAGTTCGGGGCGTCGCACCGCAAGCGCCTGCACCGCGAACAGACCGGCGTTGCGGGCGCCGGCCACACCGATCGCCATCGTCGCCACCGGCACGCCACCGGGCATCTGGACGATGGAAAGCAGGGAGTCGAGGCCGCTCAGGGCCTTGCTCTGGACGGGCACGCCGACGACGGGCACGAGCGTCTGGGCGGCCACCATGCCCGGCAGGTGCGCCGCGCCGCCGGCCCCGGCGATGATCAGCTCGAGGCCACGACCCTCGGCAGCGTTGGCGTACTCACGCATGAGATCCGGCGTGCGATGGGCCGACACGACCTTCGCCTCGAACGGCACGCCATATTCCTCGAGCACGTCGGCCGCGTGCTTCATCGTGTCCCAGTCCGAGCGGCTGCCCATGATGACGCCGACGAGCGGGGTGGTCGTGTCTGCCATGCCGCAGAGAGTTTAACGTGACCCCGGGCGGACTGTCCGCGCGCTCGGCCGGCGCCTCCGAGAGGGCCCCTCTCTTTCGTCGTTCGTTGCAACGTGGCGGGGACACGCTGCCGGCGCGTCCCGTAACGAAGTCGGCCTATCGCGACGACCAGGTCGGGCGGATGCCGACGAAGACGGGGCTCGGCACGGTCACCCGCGCTTTCTCGTCCGACAGCAGGCCCGTGCCGGCATCGATGCGGAAGGCGACGATCGAATCGGACTCCTGATTGGCGGCCAGCAGCCACGCACCGGTCGCGTCGAGCGCGAAGTGACGCGGCGTGCGGCCGCCGGTGGAGTGAGTGCCGAGCGAGACGAGGCGGCCATCCGCGCCAGCGGCGAAGATGGCGATGCTGTCGTGACCGCGATTGGAGGCGTACACGAACTTCCCGGATGGATGCACCGCGACTTCGGCGGTCGTGTTCTCGCCCCTCCAGCCGCGTGGCAGCGTCGACTCGGTCGACAACTGGGTCAGCGTGCCTGCGACGCCGTTCCACGCATACGAGGTGAGCGTCGAGTCCAGTTCGTTGATCACGAACGCGAGTTGCCCGTTCGGGTGGAAGGCTATGTGTCGCGGCCCCGCGCCGGGTCGCGTCTTGAGGATGGCCGGCGTGTGCGGCGTCAGCGTGCCGGTGCCGGCGTCCCAGCGATGCACCATCAGGGCGTCGGTGCCGAGATCGATGGCAATCACGAAGCGGCCGCCCGGCGCGACCTCGATCGCGTGCGCGTGCGGGCGCGTCTGTCGCGTGGCGTGCGGACCGCGCCCCGAATGCCGCTGCACGGAGGAAGGCTCGACCACCGTCCCATCGTCGCGTACGTCGAACTGGGCGGTGCTGCCGGCGCCGTAGTTGGCGACGAACGCGTGGCGGCCGTCGGCATCGACGGTGAGGTGACACGCGCCAGCGCCACCAGTCGGAACCTGGTTGATCAACGTGAGTGCGCCATCGGCTCCCACGCGATACGACGACAAGCCACCGGCGCCGTCGGGGCCGACGCGATCGGTTTCGTTGACCGCCATCAGCACGGGCCGGGTCGGGTGCCAGGCGAAGAACGTCGGATTGACGGCCTCGGCCACCAGTCGGGGCGTCGAGAACGCCGGAATCTCCGGATCGAAGTCGACGCTGTGGATGCCACGGCTGGCGCCGTCCGTGTACGTGCCGATGTAGAGCGTCGTGCGCGAGTGCGGTTGTGCGCTGCGTGTTGCCGCAGCGGCAACGGCGACGACGCCAAGGGCAAGAGACCAGCCCGACCAGAGTGCCATCTCGCAAGCGTAGCCATCACGGTGGGATCGAGACGTCGCGGCGCGCCCGCGCGACGCTCGCGTGTCCAGCCGGCTGGACGGGACCCGTCAGGACGCGCCTGCGACGACTCGCCGCACGTTCCGCGTGCGCAGTAGACTCGTCGGCACCGTGTCCACCGCGACGATCGAGCCGGCCGCGATCGACTTCACCAGGCCCGGCAAGCACCACTACAAGGCAGCGTTCCATCTCGATGGCAGCTGGGGCTATTCGCTCGTCCCGATCACCGTCATCAACGGACTGCGCCCGTCAGCCAACGCGCCGACCGGCGTCGCCGTCTTCGGCGGCACGCACGGCAACGAATACGAGGGGCAGATCACCGTCAAACGTCTCTGCCACGACCTCGACCCGGCCGAGATGTCGGGACGCGTCATCCTGATGCCGCAGTTGAGCGAGCGCGCCTGTCACGCGCACACGCGCTCGGCGCCTGACGACGGCGTGAACATGAACCGGGCATTCCCGGGCGACGCGCGGGGGACGCTGTCGAAGCGGATCGCGCACTTCGTGAAACAGCGCGTCTTCCCGCACGCCGGTATCGTGCTCGACCTGCACGCCGGGGGACGTGAAGCGTCGTTCCCTATCTGCACGTCGCTGCACCCGATCGCCGATGCCGGGAAGCAGGCAGCGGCAGTCGCCGTCGCGAGCCTGTTCGACACGCCGTTCGTGTACCTGTACGCGCGGTCGATGGCCTCGGGCCTGCTCACCGACGAGGCGGAAGACGAAGGTCGCGTCGCGATCGGCGGCGAGTTCGGGTTCGGTGAAGGTGCCAGCGTCCGGGGCATCGCGCACGCCTACGAAGGCGTGAAGAACGTGCTCCGGCACGTCGGCGTGCTGACGGGCGACGTGACGCGCGTCGACCCGGCTCGCCCGACGCCGCCACGTGTCGTGCAGGCACCCGATCTCGTCGACTACGTGCCCTGCCCCGCCGACGGCATCTGGGAGCCGCTCGTGGTACCGGGACAGGACGTCGTCGCCGGCGAACTGCTCGGCCGTCTGCACCAGTTCGAAGATCACGCATCGGACCCGCTGCCGATCGTCGCGCACCGCAGCGGCGTGATCATCGCGCTGCATTTCGGCGCCGCCGCCAAGCGCGGCGTCACCCTTCACGTCATCGCCCAGGACGTCGTCACACGCGCATGAAGATCACGAATGTCGAAGTCCTGGTGCTGAAGTCGCCAGGCCTGTATCGCAGCACCGAGACCGACGAGGAACCGCCGGGCCCGACGTACATGGGGCTGGTCAGGGTGTCGACCGACGCCGGCATCACCGGTTACTCCGATATGGAGACCGCCGCGTCGGTCGCCAAGGCGGCGGTCGAAGCACCACAGTGGAGCGAGGGCGAGATCCAGGCCTTCGATGGGCTCGCCTCGCTGCTGATCGGCGAGAACCCGCTGGAGGTCGAGCGGCTCTGGTACAAGATGTACCGCGGCAGCATCTACTACGGCCGGCGCGGCGTGGCGATCCAGGCGATCTCGGCGATCGACATCGCGCTCTGGGACATCATGGGCAAGGCCTACGGGCAGCCCGTGCACGTGCTGCTCGGCGGCAAGTGGCGCGACTCGGTGCGCGCGTACGCCAGCACGCTGTTCCGGCCGACACCGCAGGCGATGCGCGATGCCGCGGCGCGCTACATCGACGAGGGGTTCACGGCCGTCAAGTTCGGCTGGGGTGTCTTCGGCAAGGACCCGGCGCAGGACGTGCGGCTCGTCGAGGCGGCGCGCGAAGCGCTCGGACCCGACCGCGACCTGCTCGTGGACACCGGCTGGTTCGTCGAGCGCACGCCGAAGCAGGCCATCCAGACCATCCGCAGCATCGAACCCTTCAAGCCCTTCTTCGTCGAGGAGATCCTGCACCCCGAGGACTACGACGGCTATCGGCGCGTTGCTGGTGCGGTGGACACCCTCGTCGCGTGCGGCGAGCAGGAAGCCACCGAGTGGGGCTTCAAGGAACTGATCGATCGCGCCCGCGTCGACATCCTGCAGCCCGATCTCACGCGCTGCGGCGGCTTCACCGTGGCCCGCAAGATCGCGCACATGGCGGAGATGGCCAACATCCTCGTCATCCCGCACTCGTGGTCGTCGGACCTGCTGACCGCCGCGTCACTGCACTTCAACGCGTCGCTGCGCCACGCCAAGTTCATCGAGTTCAACACGTCGCAGGGGCCGTTAAGCCGCGCGATGGTGCGCGAGCCGTTACGGATCGTCGATGGCTACGTCGACGTGCCGACCGCGCCGGGGCTCGGCGTCGAAGTGGACGAAGCGACGATCGAGAAGTATCGGATCGCGTAGATTTCAGACGCGTGCCGGGCTCCGGGTACGGGGTTCCGGGTTCTGGTGACCGGGATCGGACGGCTCGGCGAGCCGTCCTACCTCACGACCCCTACCCACGACTAGACGTAGCCGGCCGACTTGTCGGCCGGTTCCGCTACGAATTGCTTGTTCAGTCCAAGCCGAGGAGCGGCAACGAGTCGCGGTGGATCATCGCCTCGATCTTCTCGATCGGAATGCGCGGCAACCGCGTGCCCTCGACCATGTCGTTCACCTTCCGCAACGCGTCCATCGTCGACTGCGGTGTGGTGAACGGGTAGTCGGTGCCGAACAGCAGGCGATCGAGCACGCCGTACTCCATCGCCGTGACCAGCGCGTTGTAGAACTGCCACGGACGGTAGTACAGCGCCGAGATATCACTGTACAGATGCCGGTGCTTGCGGATCAGCACCATCGTCTCGGCGATCCACGGATGGCCCATGTGGGCGATCACCATCCGCAACGTCGGGAACTGCAGCGCCAGCGGCTGCAGCAGCACCGGGTTGGCGAGTTCGAGCGAGACGTTCTCGCAGAACGTCGTGCCCTGATGAATGAGGACCGGCACGTCGAGGTCGACCGCGGCCTGCATCAGACGCACGAAGCGCGTGTCCTGCGGGTGGACATTCTGGTAGATCGGGGCCACCTTCAGCCCGCGCAGTCCCAGCGTCTTCACCGCGTACTGCAACTGCTCGACTGCATCCTCGTCGAGCGGGTCGACGGACGCGAATCCGATCAGCTTCTCAGGGTGCTTCGAGACATAGTCGGCGACGTACTCGTTTGGCACGAGCACGCCGACATGACTTGCGCGGAAACCGAGCACGACGGCCTTGTCCACCGGCGCCATCGCCGCCCAGTGCGCATCGAGATCCACCGCGATCTCGAGCGACGGGTTGCCCGCGGTGATGCGGGCATCCTGGATGAAGGAGTCCGCGATGTGCGCGGACTCCCACACGTGCGTATGGATGTCGACGATCATTCAATACCGGCCTTGGGCGTTGGGCCTTGGGCCTTGGAAAGGCCCCCGTCCGCTGCCTCGCTACGGCTCCTCACGGCACCCGCCGAGTCGGCTGTCGTTCGGAGAGCATCATGCGTCTCCAGGCGCTCGGTGTCCTTCCGAAGGCCCAAGGCCGGAGAGCGAAGCCGCCTGACGAAGGCCGTCAGCGAAGCCGCTACAGTACCCCGTACTTCTCGTACACGTTGCGCAGGTAGGCGCCGTTGCGCAGTTCCTCGCGGCTGTGGTTCTCGCGGGTGACCTTGTCGGTGGCGAGCTTGACCACTTCCTCGACCATCGCGGCGGGGATCGTGATGATGCCGTCGAGGTCGGCAAACACCAGGTCCTTGGGCGCCACGAGGACGCCGGCACACTCGACCGGCACGTTCCAAGCCACGACGACGCCGCGGCCCTTCGAGTCGACCGGCTTCATGCCTGCCGCGAAGAGCGGGAAGCGCAACTCCTGGATGCGACGGACGTCGCGCACCAGGCCGTCGATGACGGCGCCACGGGCGCCGCGGGCGACGGCCGCGGTCGAGAGCAGTTCGCCCCATGGCGCGTTGCGCTTCGATCCGCCGGTCGAGACCACCACGACCTCGCCGGGCAGGATGCTGTCGATGGCCGCGATCTCGGTGCCGTACGGGTCGTCACCGATGTGGTACGTGTCCATGCACGAGATCGTCCGCGCCCAACCGGCGAACTTGACGTCGCTGCCGACCGGCCGCAGGTGCTCGGCCATCGCCTGCTGGCGGTAGCCCAGATCGTCGAGCGCATCGGAGATCACCGCCGTGTAGAGCGTCGACTCGATGTGGGCGAACAGTTCGAGGTCGGCCGGCGTCGCGCCTGCCGGCGACGCCGTACTGCCGTGTGATTGTGTCAACGGTCCCTCTCCTGGAACTCATGTCGGTTCGCCCGTCGGGCGAACCCTTACCGTGCCCTGGCTGAACGCAGTCGATGCCGAACGTCTCGTGAGGCGCCCTGCCCGGACCGTCCTCAGCCGAGGCTCAACCCGACGAGCGCCGCGATGCCGAGCACCATGCCGGCCATCCCGTAAGGTCCGACTTTCTCCTTGAACAACAGCAACCCCGCCGACGCCACCAGGAACAGCGACCCGCCGGTGGTGATCGGAAACACCACGTGACCGGGCATGCCGTTGGACAGCGCAAGCCCGGTGAACGACTGCCCGAGCAGGCTGCACACGCCCATCAGCGCGCCGAGGGTCACTTCCGTGCCGTGCGGGCGCAGGCCGCTCCGCCACAGCGCGATCGCCGCGAACACGAATCCGCCGAGATACCAGTACAGGAGGTATTGCGCCTGGTACTGGGTGGCCAGGCCCATCTCGGTCAGGATCTTCAGGCCGAACGGTCCGATGCCGTTGGCCACGAACGACACCAGCATCAGCCGCAGCCAGACGCCCGAATCGCGCTCGTCGCTCACGAGCGCCTCTCCTGCTGCTTCTTGTCCTGCCACAGCAGGAACATCGAGATCGGAATCAGCGCCAGGGCCAGCGCCTTCTTGGTCCCGACCGGTTCACCGTAGATGAGGATCGAGGCGACGGTCGGGATGCCTGCCGACAGGTTGATGGCGAGCCAGCTGGTGGCGATGCTTCCGTGCTTCACCCCCGCCTGGAAGACGAGGATCGCCACCGAGGCGCTGATCCCGAACGGAATCGCGATCAGCGCCACGGGGCGAGGAACCGCTGGCCCACCAGCGGTTCCGAACATCACGAAGGCGAACACGAACACGAGCGACGACACCGCCAGCAACGCGTTGATTGCCGGCGGCCGCCCGTGTTTCACGTCGGCCACCTTGTGCAGCACACCCAGCATGCTGAAGCTCAGGAGCCCCAGCAGCATGTAGACCTGTCCCGTGTTCATCTAGTACGACAGCTTGACGCCGAACTGCATCGTCCGCGCGGCGCCAGCGCTCAGGATGCGGCCGAAGTTCGCGGTGCCGAGCGTCCTGCCCGGGAGCCCGAGATTGACCTTGTTGAGCGCATTGTAGGCTTCGGCCCGCACCTGGATGTACTTGCTGCCGCCGAGCGAGAAGTTCTTCATCAGGCCGAGGTCGAGGACGTGCGACGCCGGTCCTTCGAGCACGCCGATCGGCGAGTTGCCGTAGGTGTACTGCGCCGGCGCGGAGAAGGCGGCCTGATTGAACCACTGCGTGGCCGACGGGTTGGACACGCTCGCGTCGCCCGACACGTTGGCGCGGGTGCCCCAGCCGTTGCCGAGCGTCGCACCGGGGACCTCGATGGTGAGCGGCGCGCCGGAGACGAAGCTGTTGATGCCGCTCAACTGCCAGCCGCCGATGAAGGCGTTGGCCACCGGGTGCAGCGTGTTCAGGAACTTCTTGTCGCGGCCGAACGGCAGCTCGTACACGGCGTTGATCCACAGCATGTGGCGACGGTCGTTCGGTGAACGTCCGGTCTGGTAGCCGGCCGGCGTGAACGGCTGGATGCGTCCGGTCTCGTCGCTGGCCACCGTATCGGCCGTGTCCTTGGAGAGCGAGTACGAGCCCGCGAACGAGAAGCCGTCCGAGAAGCGGCGATCCCACTTGACCTGCAGCGCGTTGTAGTCGGCCGAGCCGCGATTCTCGAGGACGTTGATCTCGCCGAATGCGGGGTACGGCTTGGCCGCCTGCAGGTTCGTGTACGCGCCAGGCGCCACCTCGTTGTAGGGGAACAGCGACACCTGGTCGCGCAACCGGACGCCGACGTACGACACGGTCAGCGCCGAGTTCCATGGCAGCCCCTTCTGCACCGAGACGTTGAACTGGTGCGAGCGCGCCGGTTCGATGTCCCACGCCGGCGACTCACCCACCGACGGCTGGATGAACGTGCGCGGATCGGTCGGCCACGCGGTCTCCCAGCGCTGCTGGCTCAACGAGCTGAAGGACAGGGCTTCCCACGTCCAGTACGGCAGGCCGACGATCGACGAGGCCGACCGGTTGCCCGTGAAGCTGTTGTAGTAGAGCCCGTAACCACCACGGACGACGAAGTCGGGAACGACGTCGGGGCGATAGGTGATGCCGAGGCGAGGCGAGAAGTTGCCGCTCGCCTTGAACAGGCCGTTCGGCACGCCCACCTCGTTGGCCGGCACCCACAGGCCCTGCGACGAGGCCGCGAGGAACGGCGACACCGGCTGCTGCGCCAGGTTGACGCTGCCGTCATCGTCGACGCCGGCGATGACCTTGCCGACGCGCGGGTCGAACGTCGCACCGTTGCCAGCCCGCAGCGACTTCTCGTGCCAGTACTCGTAGCGCGCGCCGAGGCCGATCGTGAGGTTCGAGCGCGCCTTCCAGAAGTTCTGGACGTACAGGCCCGAATACGGCGAGCTGTCGAGACCGAACGTCTCGAGCGGGAAGTTGCGACGCGAGCCCGACGTCAGCCCGAGCAGGTAGTCGGCGAAGCCGTCGCCCGTGTACTGGCCGTTGAAGTCGAAGCTGCCACGTGGCGAGTGCGAGCCGTGGCGGCCGTACACGCTGCGATCGTTGAACTCGTAGCCGGCGCTCAGGTTGTGCGCGCCGCGGATCCACGTGAGGCTGACCTTCGCGTTGGTGACGTCGCTCCACAGACGGCCCGGCACGCCCCACGGGGCGTTGAAGCCGGTGTACCCGGTGATGCCGACGTTGGGTAAGCCGACGAAGTCCTCGCGACCCGCCGTGCCGATGCCCTGGATGCCGGCCTGCGCGACCAGGTTGTCGATGCCGACGACGGGCGAGGTGAAGCGGTTGTCCGACTTCAGGTAGCCGGCGGTGGCGGTCAGCAACAGGTTCGACGTGAGTGAGTTCGTGTAGTTGACACCGACGTTGTGCTGACGCGTCTCGGTCGTCGACGTGATGTCGGGCGTGTAGCCGGGCGCCGCGTTGTCGTTCGAGTTCATCACCCAACGGGCGTAGATCCGCTGACTGCGGCTCAACTGGTGGTCGACGCGGGCCGTGTACTGGTACGTGTCGTCCTTGACCGGCGCGACGGCGCGGAAGCGGCCATCGGGCGAGTTGGGCTGCAGCACATACGGGAAGAACGACCGCGAGGCCGCCGAGATGCGGTTGGCCGGGATGATGTTGCCCGGGAAGGGCTGCCCCGTCTGCGGGTCGATGATCGCCTTGCCGAGGCCCGAGAAGTCGCCGTTCAACATCGCCGGCTGCACCACGACCGAGTTGAAGATCTGCTCCTGGCGGATCGGCGTGCCCTCGAAGCTGCCGAAGAAGAACGTCCGGCTGCGCAGGATCGGTCCGCCGAGGGTCGCGCCGAACTGGTTGCGTTCCAGCTTGGGTGGGCGGTTGACGGCAAACGCGTTGCGCGCGTTGAACGAGTCGTTCTGCACGAACTCCCACGCGGTGCCGTGGAATGCGTTGGTACCGGCCTTGGTCGCCATCACGACCTGCAGCGGATTGCGGCCGTTCTCGGCACTGAAGCTCGACGTCTCGACGCTGAACTCGGCGATCGTGTCGACGTTCGGGATCGTCATGCCGCCTTCGTCCATGCCGGCGTTCGCATTCAGACCATCGAGCTGGAACTCGGTCTGGTTGCCGCGCATGCCGAAGCCCTGCACGGTGGAGCCGCGCTCGGGGCCGCCCGAGCCCGTGAATCGCATGCCGGGCACGAGGTTCACGAGCACGACGGGATTGCGGGTGCTGAGCGGCAGCTCGCGGATCTGCTTCATCTCGATGACCGTCTGTACCGAGCTCCGCTCGGTCTGCAGCAGTGGCGGCCCCGCTTCGACCGAGACCTCTTCCGAGATGTTGCCGACTTCGAGTTCGGGCGAGATGCGGTTGCGCTGACCGACCGTCAGAACCAGGCGCTCGACCTTCCAGGTCTTGAACCCGGCCATCGACACCGTCACCGAGTACGGGCCGATCGGCAGCGCGAGGATTTCGAAGTTCCCCGAGGTATCCGCCACGGCTTCCTGCGTGATGCCGGTGTCGAGGTTGGTGGCGACGACGGTCGCGCCCGGCAGGGCGCCCTTCGATGAGTCGATGACCGTGCCGAGAATCGAACCCTGTGTGCCGACCTGGGCCATCAGCGGCGCGCCGCACAGCAGCACGAGCACGCAGCGGACGACCAGATCCCTGAGCGTAGACATAAGACCTCCTGAAGACTCGTGCGTGACGCGTGTAGCGCTGAGGATTCTCGAACCCCGACTGCCAGCAATCAATCGGGGTCCGGCCGAAACCCGCGGCAGCGTCCTGCCTATTGGATCCGTTGTGACGAGCGTGTGACCCTCGTCGTCCTGTATCCCGCTGGTAGGGGCACGTCCCCGACGTGCCCTCGAACGGAGCCGGGCTACGGGGGCCGGCGACGGAGTCAGTAGCGCGCCACGATCTCGTAGCGCGCCGCCGACGGCGCGGGAATGCGAACGGTTTCGTTGTCGGGCTGGAAATCGGTCCACGTCTGCCCGTTGACCGTGACGCTGCGAATCCGCTCGCCATTCGGATGGCGGAGCCGGACGACGAGCGCCTTTGGCCGCGACGCGGACGACAGTCGGACATCGGCGGAGATCTCGCCGGATGCCGCCCGGCTCGCGATCGTGGCCGACAGCGGGCCGTACCAGGTCGGCGCGTTCTCGATCTCGATCTTCTTGCCGTCGACCAGCCACGCGCGTGGCGTCGCCTGCCCGATCACGAGCGCGTCATCGTCGCGCTCG
Organism: Luteitalea sp.; assembly: GCA_035503395.1. Taxonomy (GTDB): domain Bacteria; phylum Acidobacteriota; class Vicinamibacteria; order Vicinamibacterales; family Vicinamibacteraceae; genus Luteitalea. Next base: position 2,130 of record DATJTM010000266.1, on the reverse strand, counting down.
CGCACCAGCATGTTGCGGAACAGTTCGAACCAGGCGCCGTCCGTGCTCGGCGGCCCGAAGTACTGGCCATGCGTCCAGCGATGCTCGACCGGCTCGAGCACCGAGTGGCTGAAGGCGCTGGCGATGTAGCTGTAGAACGTGCGGACGACGGCTTCCGGCTGGTCGCGCAGGAGGTAGCCCGTCGCGTGCTGGTTGTAGACCGGCTCGTTGGCGATGCCCCACCCCTTGTAGAACAGGTTGTCCTCGTGGTCGTTGAGCAGCGCATCGGCGAGGACGCCATCGGCCGGCAGCGCCTTCAGTCGCACCAAGTGGCCGGCGCCGGTGTCGACGTCGGTCGCATACCACTCGTGCAACATGCGGCCCGAGGCCAGCGCCTCGGCCGGCACATACGGGACCCACGTGCCGTCGCGCAGCTGGACGAGCGGCGATCGCACGCTCGCCGCGCCGAAGCCGCGGTCGATCGCCGCGTGGATCGTCTTCGCTGCCTCCCGCGCAGCAGCCGCGCGCGGGTGCCCGTAGCGTTCGAGCGCCCGGCCGAACAGATCGAGGCCGGCGTAGAAATAAGCCTGGTTGAACGCCCACAGACCCTGGCCGGTCAGGTCGTTGAGCGGTCCGGTGACCAGACCCTTCGCCGGCCCGTCGACGCGACCACTATGTTCGAGCTGGGCGATGCACCACTCCATCGCCTCGAGCGACTGCGGCAACAGCCGGTCGAACGCGGCCCGATCCTGCGACAGCAGGAAGTGCTGGCCGACCGCATACAGCATCGCCGGCGTGTAGACGTGCCAGTTGGCGTAGCCGCTGACGTGCCCGTTCTTCTCCTGGTTGTTGCGGTACTGCGCCCGCAATTCCTCCTCGGAGATGCCGTGATAGCCGCGCAGGTCGTACAGCATGTAGTCGACGTACACGGCCTGGTTGACGGGCCACGGCGTGCCGACCTGACTGTATGCGAAGTTCGAGTACGGGAGATCGATCCGCACGTCGCCGTTGCCACCGTGCCGCCGCGGCAGCCGGAGCGCGTGCCACAGGCTGGCGCGAATCAGCTCGTTGACGCGAGGCTCCGGCACGCGGAACTGTGCCCCCCGCGACAGGTAGCCGTTCCAGAACGCGATCGTCGCCTCGCGGGCCTTCGCATAGTCGATGGCCGCGAGCGTCTGCACGTCGTCGGCCTTGACGACCGGTGACGGCAGCTTGACCACGAAGCGCCGTGTTCCGTTCGCCGGCAGGTCGACGAAGGCCGTCGCGTCGATCCGCTTCTGGGGGTTCTGCCCCTGGTAGTCGAGGGTTCCGCTGAACGGCAGCTCGTCGCCGGCACCCTCGACGGCCAGCAGCACGTTGCCGCGTCCGCGCTCGCGGAACAGCGTCGACGCACCCTGACGCTCCTGCACGATCGCGCCGTCGAAGTACTGCGGCTGCTGGCGCCGGTGTGTCATCGACACCGGCAGCGACCGCGCGGTTCCCTTCAGCTCGGTCAGCGTCAGCTGCTGCAGCAGCACCATCGGCATGTCGCCACGCCGCTCGGCCGGTGGCCCATTCAACGGGTAGGCGAACTGCTCGACTTCGTAGCGCACCCCGTCCTCTTCGAACGTGGTCGTCATCACCGGCAGTCCGTCGGCGAGGCGCTGCGATTTCCACGTCGAGGTGATGCCCTTGCCCATCTCGCCGACGGCGAACCAGAAGCGCACCTTGTCGGGATTGCCCTCGTCGCTCCACACGCCGGCACCGCGATCGATGCCGAACTTGTGGATCGCGCTGTCCCACGTGAGGCCGACGATGTGGCCGGGGCCGCGGGGCTGCGGGTTGTTGTAGGCGGGGTTGCCCATGTCCTCCCAACGCGCCAGGTACTGCGCGAGCGTCGCCTCGGGCTCGGCCTTCAGCCGATCAAGCATCCGCAGGCCGTTGCGCGGCGCCAGGCTGCGCAGGTGGTCGTCGAAGGACGCCGGTGCGTCCCCGACCGTCACGTAGACGTCCAGCGACGGAATCCACAGGGCCTTCTCGGCCAGCAGCTGTGGCACCGTGACGGTGAAGCCGCGGGTGCCGGCCTCGTCGAGACGGACAGTGAGCGCCGGGGCTGGCATCTGGAAGGCGGGATCGCGCAGCAGGCGGCGCGCCGTGTCGGCGTCGCTGGCG
>DATJTM010000265.1:0-2689 GCA_035503395.1 Luteitalea sp. | reverse complement strand
CCGGCGACGGCGTCTTCAAATCCGTCGATGCCGGCAAAACGTGGCAATACACGGGATTGCGCGACACGCGCACGACGAGCGCGATCGTCGTCGACCCGCATGATCCGAACGTCGTCTACGCCGCCTCGATGGGGCACGTATTCAAGCCGAACGCCGATCGCGGCGTCTTCAAGTCCACGGACGGCGGCAAAACCTGGCAGAAGATCCTTTTCGTCGACGACGAGACCGGCGCCATCGACCTCGTGATGGATCCGCGCGATCCCAAGGTCCTGTATGCGGCGATGTGGCAGGCGCAGCGTACGCCCTGGTCGCTGGATGACGGCGGCCCGGGAAGCGGGCTGTACAAGAGCACCGACGGCGGCGCGCATTGGTCGAATCTGACGCACAACCCGGGCTTCCCGGGCGGCGTCCTCGGCCGCATCGGCGTCGATGTCGCGGCGAGCAACCCGAAGATCGTGTTTGCGATCGTCCAGGCGAAAGACGGCGGGGTGTTCCGCTCGGCCGACGGCGGCGCCACCTGGCGCCGTGTCAATGACAACTGGAGCCTGCGGCAGCGCGCGTTCTACTACATGTGCGTCTACGTGGATCCCACGAACCCCAATACGCTCTACGTCCCGAATGTCGATGGCGTATGGGTGTCCCACGACGGCGGCAAGGGATTCTCGCTGCTGCACCTGCGGCATGGCGACGATCATATCGTCTGGATCAACCCGAAAGACCCGAAGGTCCTGCTCGTGGGGACTGACGGCGGAGCGACCATTTCGACCGACGGCGGCAAGACCTGGAGCACCGATCACAACCAGCCGACGGGCCAGTTCTACCACGTCGCGCTCGATGACGAATTTCCGTTCAACGTGTACGGCGCGCAGCAGGATGAGGGCTCGTTCGAGGGCCCGAGCGCGATGCCGGGCGGCGCGATCTCGACCGCCGCCTGGCACGAGGTGGCTCTCGGTGAGAGCACCTTCGTCGCCCCGGAGCCACATGTCGCCGACGTCACTTACGGCGCCGACTACTACACGCTGATGCAGCGGTACAACCGGGTCACGGGCGCCAGAACATCCGTGAGCCCCTATCCCGAGTACCTCGATGGCGTCTCGGCAGCGGAGATGAAATACCGCTTCGGCTGGACCCACCCGATCTTCTTCTCGCCGGACGACCCGAAGGACCTGTTTCTTGCTTCGCAGTACGTCATGATGAGCGGCGACGGCGGGGTCACGTGGAAGATCCTCAGCCCCGACCTGACACGCAACGACCCGGCGACCGAGAAGCCGAGTGGCGGCCCCGTCGACCTGGATCAGACCGCGGCGGAGATATTTCCTGACATTTCCGCGCTCGCGGTTTCCACGGTCGATTCGCACGTGATCTGGGCCGGCTCTCAGGACGGCCTCGTTCACGTGACGGTTGACGGCGGCCAGCACTGGCAAAAGGTGACGCCCCCGCAACTGACCGATTGGGCCGAGATCTCCTCGATAGAGCCGTCGCATGTCGCGGCGGGCACGGCTTACCTGACTGCGCAGCGCTATATGTGGGACGACAACCGGCCGTACGTGTTCGAGACCACCGACTTCGGCAAGAGCTGGTCGGTTCTGACGAACGGCCTGCCGGATGACGAGTCCGTGTTCGTCGTCAGGCAGGATCCGAGCGATGCGTCGCTCCTCTTCGTCGGCACCGCGAACAGCGTGTACACGAGCTTCGACGGCGGGGCGCACTGGCGGCCGCTGGGCCTGAACCTGCCGCACGTACAGGTGCGCGACCTCGCGATCGATACGCGCGAGGGTGAGCTGGTCGCCGCGACTCACGGCCGCTCGTTCTGGATCCTCGACAACCTCACGCTGCTCGAGCAGTTGTCTCATGACATGCAGCCGGCGGCGGATTCCGCCGATCTGTACGCCCCGCAGGCCGCGTGGCTGAGCAGCGCTTACGGCAGCAGCGACGAGGCCCAGTACCGGGGATCGGTCGGCTCGAATCCGCCGTTCGGTGCGACCGTGTTCTTCCACATTCCGGCAAAATACGACGGCAGGACGGCCGCCAGTCTCGAGATCCTCGATGATCACGGCAGCCTGGTGCGGCAATACACGCTGCACCTGAAGAAGAAGGAGCCGAAGCTGTCGCCGGTCGTCAAGGACAACCTGCTGCCTTCGCAGGAGAAGCGCAACGCCGACGAGAAGCTGACGGCGATCTCTCCGGGGATGAACAGCCTGCGGTGGGACCTGCGGTACACCGATGCAACCGACGTGAGCGGATTCGAGCCGCCGGAGGAAACCGACGGCGAGACCGCCGACGCGCGCGGACCGCTGGTGATTCCCGGCCGGTATACGGCCGTGCTGCACTACGGGGACGAGTCGTACAGGCAGGCCTTCCGGGTCGAGCTCGACCCGCGCCTGCACACCAGCCCGGCGGCATTGCAGCAGCACCTCGGGCTGGTGCTGGCCCTGCACGGCGCCGTCGACCAGCTCGACCGGCAGATCAATGCGGCAATTCTGGTCCGCCAGCACCTCGCACGGGCCGTTGCATCGCACAAGGTCGACGCGTCCACGGCGGCCCCGGCGCTCAATGAGCTGGGCAACGCGGTCGACAGCGTCGTGCAGCTCAAGGTTCGCTCGAGCGAGGGCGACGTGATGAACGAGATGCGGCTGCGCAGCTTCCTGGCGTATCTGCAGTCGGACATCGGCCTCGACTACCAGCCGCC
>DATJTM010000264.1:0-6509 GCA_035503395.1 Luteitalea sp. | reverse complement strand
TAGGTCGCTTCGAACATCATCCGCCACGGCAGCTCACGCTGCACGCCCAGCGAGAACTGATGGACGTTGGGCGTCACGAAGTCGGGGTTGAGGAAGCTCGGGCCTCGGCCAAGGAACGTCTGCGATCCGAGCGAGTTCCCTGGAGGCGACTGGATACCGCTCGGCCACGGATTGTTCAACAGGTAGGTCGGGTTCCGGTTGCCGTCGTTGGAGGTGATGATCGGCGTCGCGATCGCGAAGCCGTTCGAGAACCCCTGGCTGGTCGGGTTGAGGAAGTACTTGCCGTACCCGCCGCGCATGACGGTCTTGTCGTTGATCTGGAACGCCGCGCCGACGCGCGCCTGGTAGTTGTTCTTGTCGTAGCGGTACGGCCTCGTCGGCGCGCCATCGACGCCGGCAAAGGTGAGCCCGCCCATCACTGGCTGGCCGACGCGTCCCGACACCGGGTTGGTGATTGACGGATCGAAGATGTAGTTCAGCTGGTTGTCAGATTCTTCCACGCCGCCGTTGAAGTCCCAGCGGAAGCCCAGGTTGAGCGAGAGCTTGTTGTTGACGCGCCAGTCGTCCTGGATCCACGGCGCCACATAGAACCACTTGTAGTGGCGGTCGACGACGTTGTCGACCCAGCCTTCGTTCGGCGCGCCGAGCAGGAACGACGCGAACGCGTTGCCCTCGAGCGCGGCGGTGCTGTTGATCGTGCTGCGCGTGAACTGGCGGGTGAAGCGGACGATGCCGCCCGCATTGTTGTAGTTCTCGTTGTAGACGTTGGTCCAGCGCATGTCGAGGCCGCTGCGGATGTTGTGCGCCCCGCGCGTCATCGACAGGTTCGGCTGGAACGAGTAGTTGCGATTGCGATTCGGGCTGGTGCCGCGCGACAGCTCCTCGAACTGTTCGATCTCGATGCGCGGGAAGAGTCCACCGATGCGCTGGCTCGGCAGCTGGCTCACGAGGCTGGAGGGCCAGAACTCGGAGGCGTCGTAGCCGATCGATTCCGACGACTGGCCCCACTCGAGGAAGTAGGTGTAGCTGCCGCGCAGGTTCAGCACCGTGCCGGCGCCGAAGACGTGCACCCAGTCGCCGACGAGCGCGCGGTTGGCGCGCCAGAGTGGCAGCTGGCCGTCCTGGGCGGGGCCGGTGCGGATGGCCGAACCGCGGTTGCCCATCTCGTTGCGCTCGTTTTCGCCCCAGCGGAAGTAGGCGCGGTCATTCGGGCTGAAGTTGTGATCGACCTTGCCGACCCAGTTCCAGAACAGGTCGCGGTTGAAGTGTTCGGCCCAGTGCAGGTTCTGCTGCCAGGACGCGACGCCGGCGGTGACGCCGTTCGGATCGGGGTAGTACTTCGCGATCTGCTGCGCCGTCGCGTTGATCCGGTTGGCCGGGATGATGTTGCCCGGGAACGGATCGCGGGTCCACACGCCGTTGACGTCGCGGCCGGTGGCCGGGTCGTAGATCGTGATCAGGTTGCCCTGCGCGTCGCGCAGGTTGCTGAAGTCACCGGCCTTCATCGCCTGGGTCGGCACCGTGCTGAACAGCGGCGCCGGCGTCCCTTCGCGGTACTTCTCACCGGTGAACAGGAAGAACGTCTTGTTCTTCCAGATCGGCCCGTCGACGCTGCCGCCGTACTGGTCGATGTACTGGTCGGTCTTCGGCCGGCTCTGCGCGTTGAGCAGGAACGAGTTGGAGGCGAGCGCCTTGCGCCGCATGAAGTCGTAGCCGACGCCGTGGAAGCTGTTGGTGCCCGACTTGAGCGTCATGTTGACGACACCGCCGGCGGTCCGTCCGTACTGCGCGTCGTAGGAGTTGGTCTGGACCTTCATCTCCTGGACGGCTTCGGCCGGGGGCACGTAGGCGATGTTGTTGCCGCCCTGGTTGGCGTTGTTGGGGGCGCCGTCGAGCAGGAATTCGTTGTTGCGGTTCTGCCCGCCGTTCATCGACCAGTCGGCGAGGGCGCCGTTGTCGAAGGGCCGGAGGTAGACGGCCTGGGCGTTGTAGTTGACGCCGGCGACGAGCACGGCCAGCGCCATCGGGCTGCGTGACTGCAGCGGCAGTTCGGCGATGCGGGCACTGTCGATGACCGTGCCGCGGTCGGCGCGGCTGGTGTCGAGGAGCGGGGTTTCGGAGACGACGTTGACGCTCTCGGTGAGGCCGACGCCGAGCTGGACGTTGATGTTGGCCGTCTCACCCGTCGACAGGCGCATGTCGCTGCGCGTGTACTTCTGGAAACCGGTCAGGTCCACCGTCATGGTGTAGAGGCCTGGCCGGAGGAACGGGACGGTGAAGTTGCCTTCCTCGTTGGTGGTGGCGGTCGCCACCTCGTTGGTCTCGGTGTTCTGCACCGTGACGGTGGCACCGGGCAGTGCTGCCTGGCTCGTATCGACGACTTGTCCCTTGACCGTCGCCCGGAATTCCTGTGCCGCAGCAGCCCCCGCCGCTGCGATCACCGCGACTGCGCACACCGCGGCCCTGACCCATTGCACGCTCGACATGGTCCCCCTCCCAGGTGCCCCACACACACACGTGAACCTCGACCGGCGCGGCGCGATCGCCACGGCCATCTGAGGATTTGTTTCTTGAGCGACCAATCTCATACACCCGACGATGCTGGTTTGACAACCTGATCTGCATCAGGCGCGGTCAGGGCCGGGCGGGACGCGCCTCGCGGGGAGGCGCCACCAGACGCGGATTCAGCCGCTGCGCGCGACGATAGGCGTCGTCAGCGGCCGACGCTTCGCCGAGGCGATCGAGGGTGCGACCGGTCTGGAAGTGGGCGGGCGCGTAGGTCGCATCGACGGCAACGGCCTTCCGCAGGGCGTCGAGCGCCCCCATCGCGTCGCCCTGCTCGAGCCGTCCCGTGCCGAGCGACGTCCAGACGCGCGCCTCGTGCTCGCGCGCCGCGGTGAGGCGCAGGCGTTCGGCCTCCGTGCGGTGGGTCCGCGCCCCCGCCTCGTCACCGGCGGCGCGGAGCACGCGCGCCAGCACGTCGTGCGTCTCGGCCTGCGGCCGCAGCGCCAGCGCCCGGCGCAGCGAGGCGGTGGCGCCCGACCAGTCGCGGGCACTCGCCCGCACGGCCCCGAGCATGTGATGAGCGTCGGGCGACGTGGGATCGCTCGCGATGGCCGCCTCGAGGGCCTCGGTGGCGCGCGCCGCGTCGCCGCGATGCCATGCGGCCACGCCGAGGGCGTAGTAGGCCTCCGGACGCGGCTCGCGCGCGATCATCCGGTTCAGGTGGGTGATGGCCTCGTCCACCCGATCGACGCGCTTGAGCAGCAGGGCGAGGTTGTAGCGGGCCAGGGTGTGGTCGGGGGCGCGGGCCAGCGCCGCCTGCATCGTCTCCAGCGCCGCGGCGACGTCCTGTTCGGATTGCGCGAGCCCAAGGGTGACCAGGGCCTCGACGTCCTTCGGCGCCGCCTCGACGCCGGCCCGTGCGAGGACGACGGCGTCGGGGCTGCGACCGGCGGCCACCAGTGCCAGGACGAGCCCGCGCGTCGCCTTGCGATCGCCCGCCCGGGCGGCGAGCGCGAGACGCCACGCGTCGATCGCGGCGTCGAGGGCACCGACCCGCTCGAGCGCCGACGCGAGCCGCATCTGGATGTCGGCATCACCGGGCGCCAGGCCCGACGCGGTCCAGAGGAGGGCCAGCGCGCCACCGGCATCGCCCCGGGCCGCCAGCGCCTCGGCGCGATGCGCCGCCTCCGTCGCGCGCCGGTCCGTCTGCGCGTCGACGCCCCGCGCCGCGGCCAGCAGCACGAGGGCTGCGCCTACCCAACCCCGCCCAGTCATGGAACGCCGCTCATTGTGCCCCGCGACGGGTGCGCGCGACTACGCACGCCAATGCCCGTCCTGCCGCTCATGCAGATGCACGCACGCGCGATCGCCTGCGCCGCGGGCCAAGGTAGGGCCGCTTGTCCCAAGCCGGCCATCTCCTGCGCCGAACGTCCAGATGCGACTGAAGTGGAAGAGGGTGGCTAGCGGCGGACGGCCGGTTCGGGCTCGCTGTCGACGACCGACGCCGTGCTCTGGTCGATGCGGGCCATGCGCGTCAGGAAGCGCGGATCCTTGCGGAGGGGATCGAGCCGCGAGTCCACCCGCGCATACGCCAGGCGCGACGAGTTGGCGTCGATCGCGCGGTCGAGCCACTCGAGGGCCCGGGTGTAGTCGTGGAGACTGACGTAGGCCAGCGCGATCCAGAAGGCGCCATCGCCGGTCGGGGCCGAGTCGTACAGGGCACGCAGGCGCCCGAGCGCTTGCTGCGCGTCGCGCGCCCGGCCGGCGTCGACGTGAATCTTCACCATCTGCGACAGCACGAAGGGATCTTCGGCGGCACGCTGCGCCTCGACCGTCTGGCAGGCGGCCATCGCCTCGCGATCGCGCTGCAGCTCGGTGTACGCCTTGCAGAGGCCGATGTAGGCCGCCGTGTACTGCGAGTCGAGCCGCAGCAGCGTCTCGTAGGTCCGCGCCGCGTCGGCGAATCGCCGGGAGTAGTGCAGCGTGGCGCCGAGATAGCCGCGCAGCAGCGAGGACACCGGGTTCAGCTTCTGGGCCTGCTCGACCTGGTTGACAGCCTCGTCGACCCGCCCGCGCCCGGCCAGCATCATCGCGTAGCGGATACGGGCGTATTCACAACTCGGATTGAGCGACAGCGCCCGCTTGAAATGGCGCTCCGACTGCTCCATGTTGTGCCGCTCGGCATACAGGTCGCCGAGCGCGGCGTACGCCTCGGCGCTGCGGTCGTCGAGACTCAGCGCCCGCGAGATCACCTGCTGGGCCACCGGCAGCGCCTCTTCGGCGCTCAGGCCGTTGTGCCGGTACAGCGACAGCAGCGCCTCGGCCCACTTGGCGTACGCCAGCACGAAGTCCGGCGACGCATCGGTGGCCGTCCGGAACGCGTCAGCCGCTTCTTCCACGTCCTTGCGGCCGCCGCGGCCCAGCCGCGTCTGGCCGAGCGTGTACGCCTGCATCGCCTCGGGATTGTCGAGTGGCAGGGCGGTGCGCAGCGACGGCCGCGGCCCTTCGCCCGACGCCAGGGCACTGATGATCCGCTGCGTCAGCGTCGCGGTGAACTCGCGCGGCGCCATCGCTGCCGTCATCGCCTCGTCGATGGTCTCTGAGGTGCCACCAGCCCGCACGATCTCGATGTGCGCCTGCAGGCCCGCGTCCTGGCGCGACACCCGGACCTGCACGTACACGTCGGCGCTGACGTTCTGCATGATGGCGCTGACCGTCTGGCCCTGCATCGCCTCCACCGCGACCGGCGCGATCACGCGAAACGGCGGCGACGACGCGAGGTCCTGCGCAATCTGCTCGATGACCAGCGGCGTCTGCCCCGGGTCGGCACCGGGCGCGCTGCCGATCGCCAGGCGCACATCGGACGGCGTGGTCCCGGCCGGCACCACCGCCCCCGTCACTGCCCCCGTCGTCGTGGTCAGACTCGTCCCTGGCGGGCCGCCGCGGCCACGCCCCAGCACACCCTGCAGCGCCAGCCACGCGACCCCCCCGCCGATCACGATGGCGCCGACGGCGACGGCCACGAGCCCAGCCGCCGTGCGTTTGCGCACGGGCGGCAGCGGGGTCGGCAGTGGCGTTGCCACTTCGGCGACCGGGGCGGGCACCGGGCGTGCTCCCGACGTCGTGATTGGCTGCTTGCGCGTCCAGGTGTCCCAGCCCAGCGTCCGCGACAGCGCTTCCTTGACGGCGCCGATGGTGGGGTACCGGCGCTCGACGTCGGGCTCCGAGGCGCGCTCCACGATCCGGATGAAGTCGTCGGGCAGGTCCGGGCGGAGATCGGCCAGCGGCATCCGCTCGCCGCGACCATAGCGCGCGGCCAGGTCTTCCACCGAGGCGGCGCGAATCGGCAATGCGCCGGACACGAGGTAGTACAGGACGACGCCGAGGCTGTAGATGTCGCTGCGGGTGGACGGCGGTGCCCCGACGGCGACCTCCGGTGCCAGGAACGGCAGCATGCTCGGCTGCAGATCGAGGCACTCGAGCGGCACGGCCGGTGGCCACACGTCCATGAGGACGAGCCGCCCGCCGGCCTCCCGGATGATGTTGTCGGGGGCGAGCAACCCGTGCGACAGGCCCTCCCGATGCAGGGCGGAGATGGCGCGGCAGAGTTCCCAGCCGACCAGCGCGGCTTCGCGAGCGCTGAAGGTGCCCTGCCCCTCCACGACCTGATCGAGGCTCCGGCCGTCGACGAACTCCATGACCAGCCCGGTCTGGTCGTCGTGCTGTTCTGCGCCGTACACCTCGACGGCGTTGGGATGCCGTACACGCGCCAGCGTCTGCCCCGTGGCCAGAAACGCGACAGCCACTTCGGGCGGCGAGGGCGACGGCAGGAACCGGATCACCACGTCGCGATGCAGGTGGTCCGTGGCCCGTACCACGCGGCCGAGCGTGCCGGGACCGAAGGAGCGCAGGAGACGATACGGTCCCCACGTGCCGAGGTCAGGCTCGTCGGTGTCGGGCGGGTCCGTGGACGCCAGAGGCGACGACTCGACGGGAGCGGCGGC
>DATJTM010000263.1:0-13323 GCA_035503395.1 Luteitalea sp. | reverse complement strand
TCTAGCGGCGCTCCGTGTGTCGCTATACCGCGCGAGCACGGGCGATCGGTGGTTGGCGACCTTGCGACCAGAGCTTGCGAGCGGAGCCATACTCACCGCGTTCGCAAATGCCCTGCTGAGAACGCGAGCACGCGCCGATCGTCGCCGCTCTGGACGAGACGCCTCTGACGCTGAAGCGCGTCACATGGACGCCAGAAAATCCGGCGTCTTGCCGGGCAGTCACGGCCGTCAGCTAAGGCGTAGGCACGCTCAAAGCAACGATCGTCCCTGAGCCCACGCCCGAACGGATCTCGATGTGACCGCCGATCAGCGCCGCGCGCTCGCGCATGCTGATCAGTCCAATGCCGTCGCCTGCCGATGCCGCAGCCGCAGGATCGAAGCCGCGTCCATCATCTTCGATGCTGAATTGGATTTCGCTCTCGCCGAACGACAAGGTGACCCTGACACGACTCGCGGCTGCATGCTTCGCCACGTTGTGGAGTGCCTCCTGCGCGAGTCGATAGACGTTGGCTTCGACATCAGGCGACAGCCGACGCGACTCGCCGTCGTCCTCGAACTCGACCGGTACACCGAATCGCTCCGACCAGTCCGACACGAACTTGAAGAGCGCGGGTAGCAGTCCGAGGTGATCCAACGCCGCCGGGCGCAACTCCCATGTCAGCCCATCAATCGACCGGTCCATTCCTTCCGCCAGCCGTTTGGTGCGCGCGACCTGCTCCGCCGCATCAGGCTGCCGGATGCCCAATGCCTCGAGGTTCATGCGGAGCGCGGTCATTTGCTGACCGAGCTGGTCGTGGAGGTCTCGAGCAATACGACGACGTTCGGCCTCTTGAGCGGCGACCAACCGCTCGAAGAGGGAGCGCACCTCAGCCGTGCGGTCACGCACGCGCTGCTCGAGCAGTTCGTTCAGGTCCCGCAGTCGTCCCTCACTCTGGCGTAGTGCCGCCTCCGCGCGTTTGCGTTCCGTGATGTCTTCAAACATCGCGATGAAGCGATCTCCGCCACTGGGATAAACATGGACGTCGAACCACTTGCCAAGCACGACCACCTCACCTTCGATCCGGCGTGGTGCACCCGCCTGAACGATCTCGTTCATGAGGTCCACCCACGCATCCTCAAGTCCCGGGATGACCTCCCGGGCCGTGCGGCCTCGCGATGTGGCGACATCGACGCCGATGATTCGGCCAAAGGCGGGGTTCATGTCGATGATGCGATAGTCGATCGCCCGTCCGTGCGCGTCGCGGATCATTTCGCACTCGTCGTAGCCTTGTCGCATCCGCTCGAACAGCGTGCGGAACTTGTCCTCGCTGTCCCGCAGTGCCGTCTCGGCGCGTGCACGCTCGAGAGCGGCCCACGTGCGTTCGACGGCGTTCTCGAAGAGTGCGATCTCGCTCGGCTCCCACGTCCGTGGACGAGACGAGACGGCCCCGGCGGCCCACACCAAATTGTCCGTACCCTGGCGAATCGGTACCGCCATAAAGCCCACAGCGCCGAGGCCGGCGAAGGAACGCTTGTCCAAGTCGGTGAAGTCGGACTGAGTGCGGACGTCCTTGTAGACGATGGTGCGCTCGAAAATCTCCTTGAAGGCACTCGGGAAGTCAGAGCCGCGGTAGACGCCGCGAAGAGGAGGCATGTCGGCGCGGCCAAATTCGTGCGACACCGTGACGCGGTCACCATCGACGCTCACCAAGTACACACGGTCTGCACCGAGTTCGGCGGCAATCATGGCGACGGCGCGATTCCCGACAGCTTCGACGCCGGCATCGGCGCGAAGCGCGTCGCTGAGTGTCAGGAGGAACGTCTGGTGGGCCGCACGTCGGCGCTCAGCCCGCGCACGACGCTTGGCACGACTCGCGTCATCACCCTCCGCCGAACGGGTCGAAGCTGGCATGATCGTCCCTGTCCTTCGCCAGGACCGTAATCCGCGGTTCCTGTGGGGAAGGACAAGCGTACTGCATCGCGCGGATAAGGACGCGGCCGTTCGTGCGCTGCGTGCGAGTAATGGGGCGTGCGTTCTCAGACGGTGCGACGGTGGAATAGCCCCCTCTTGCATCGCCCTGCTGGGAGCACCGCGCGTTCGCCGTCTCGCCACGGCGTCGCCGCCCGCCCCGCCAGCCTAACCGCTGGTCTCGGTTTCACGACTCACGCTCCGCGGTGGGGTGACCAACGCACCCACCATACGCGCAGCTCCGGCGCGCCGTGGTGTTGGCACCGAGTGGGGTGCGATGTTCGAGGCGCCGCGGGCATCGGCGCGTAAGCGGTGAAGCGTGGCGCGTGGACCGCGGCGACGTCGCCGCGCTGTATAACCGCGAACAGGTCAAGATCAGCGCGTACCGCGCCAACACCTCCACCGTCGCGTTCGATCGGTCCGTGGCGGCCAGCAACGAATACGGCTTCTAGTTCGACAACATGTCCTACAGCCCACGACGCCACCATCGTCGGCTGAACCGGCGACTCTGTGTCTGGTCGGGCTGGGCGCTCGGCGCGGTGCGGCGGTTCCGAGAGCGATAGAGAAGCGGGCAGTCCGATCGGCGCAGGTCTCGCGGTGGGTGAGCGGCGCGACATGAGTCCCAATTGGGTCGCGAGAGCATCGCGACGTAAAGGGCGACCTGCGCGTCGGGGCCTGTAGCGACTTCATGCTGTTCATGAAGACTCGCAGCTCGACCCAAGCTAAAGCATCCGACGCCAGCAAGTCGCGCTGCGAGCGTCTTGGTGCAGCCGCAGAGACCTTCGAGTCCGCGGGTCGCCCTGATTCAGCGAGATGCCAGGTATGCCCATGACGGGATCCGAGGCTAGCGACAAGGGCTCTGCCAGATGCGGCGATTTGCCGTCACTAAATCCAAGGAATGTCCCGTTTTAGCGACCTCGGCACCAGACTGCCGCGGTACTGGTCTCCGCAGCATGCGCCTCGTTTCGCGGATCATGCAGTCGAGCTGCGATACGGAGCTGCGAAGGCTAGAGCAGACACGGCGGGATAGAAACAGGGCCTTCTGGTCAGCGCCGTCCGCGAATGGGTCCGGAGTCATGTCCCATCGTAAGTGCAACGCGCGACGCGAACCATTGGGAGACTCGTCTCGGTCGATAAGGACAAGAGAGCCCAGCGGAGGGCTGCCCCTTGCAAACCGCGCTGGCACCGGCGGCAGAGCGGCCTAGGTCGCGCACAACACCCGCTGAACCTCGCGCAGCACGTCGATCGGCAGGCATGAGCCACAGGTCGATGCGCGTCTCGACGCGCCGCTGCCGCAAGGTCCCCGGCTGGTGCCCGTCTGTAGGCACCACACCACCACGGCACCAGCCACGTCACACTCGTCACGCAGGTGGATGACCACGTTCGCCAGCCTCAGCCCGTCGCTCGCGGACAAGCGCGACGCCATCGCCTGACCTCACGCATCCGCCTCAACGCGTCGGAACGTGCGTAGGGTGCACCGGTCAGGTGCGGGGCGGTCACCGCACGGCATGCACAGGGCTCAGGCGGCGGCTGGTCACGGCGCGGGACAGGAACAGCCACTATCGTCTGGTCGGCAGCAACCCGATAAGCCCGAGACGATGACCGTGCGCGAACTGATCGCTCGCCTGCGCGAGTTCGACGGCGACCTGCGTGTCGTGCGCGACTGCGAGGACTTCATGTTGTACGTGAAGACCGTTGACTTCGTGGTGGATGGCGACGAGACGCGTGAGCACGGCGCCGACGAGGCTGATAGCGACCTGCGATGGCCCGGCGTCGTTCTGATCTCCTGATCCACGCTGTGCGTCTGACCTGCAGAACGGTATCTCATCTCCCAGCGGGCTCGGCCGCGACTCGCCGTCCACACTGCAGCGACTGCTTCCCGGCCGGAGGCGGTGCTGCAGCGTCTTCCATGTCGCTGGTATGACACATGGGAGCCGCTGCGGAAGCGGTCGGTCGCACGCCGAGCGGCCGGCTCGGCACCAGCCTGGTTCGAGCCGTACCTTACGGGCGGGCCATCTCAACGACGAGCCCGAGCGGTCGGGAGGGAGACCACTCAGGAACGCCGGGGCAGTGGAAAGTCTCCTCCCAGAAACGTCCTGCCGCCCGCTTTTCAGCCTAGAACCGCGTAGCGCGGACCTCCATTGGGAGAGTGCCTAATCAGTTGTTGGCGCAGGACTGGACCGTGAATGGGCGACGCGCCAGTGGCTAGCAGTGTCACCGTGGCGATCAATGACCCTCGTTTGACGACCTCCCTTCGCCCTACCGCGAACGACCACGGACACGGGTGAAGCCGTGCCGTGGCTCAGTTGGCGTTGATCTCCACCACAAATGCCTTCAGTTCGGCGAGCTGGCCGTCACGAATCCGCCACACGTCGCAGTATTCTGCGTGCGTCACTCGGCCGCTGCCGTCCTTAATGTGGATATCGCCTACGGCCGTCACGAAGTCGCCGTCGGCAATCAGCTGCGTCACCGCGAACGAGGGCGGCTCGATGTACGTCGACGTGATGTAGCGGCGCACCGCTTCCTTGCCCTTCAGGTGCCGATCGCCGACGAACGTCCATTCCACGTCATCGACGCAGTGCGCGAGGAACCCCTCGTAGTCGCCCCTCGACATTGCCGCATTCGCCTGCACTAGCAGGTCCTTGTGACGTTCGGACATGACTCATTGTCGCTCGAACGCTGACACCGGAATGCTGCGACGGCCTGCTCACGCCTCGACCGTGTAGATCTCGCGGCGTCCCTGATCGACGAGGTCGTGGTAGCCCTTCATGATCGCTTCCATCTCCTTCATGGCCGCCGCGTCGCCGTCACCCATCTTCATGAACGCGTCGACGCTCTCGACGTCCATCTCGATGACGACGGTCCAGAATCGCTCAGCACTCACGTCGGTGTAGATGCGCGCCTTCGGCATGCCGGCGCGTTCCCCAAGCGGACTCATCGCCTTGAACTTGTCGACGAGGGCGCGCACCGAGCCGGGTTTGCAGTGATAGACATCGCGGATCATGAGCATGGAAGTCTCCTTGAATCTGTCGCAAACATGCGGGCGGGCCGGAGCCCGCCGTTCGGTCGCTCGCATTGTGGCGAAGCTGACGCGGTTGGTGAGGTACTTACAGCTGTGCGCCGATTATGTACGTCGTGCGCTGACCATCACGACAAGATTGCCATCTGGATCGTTGAGGCGCATCAGGAAGAAGTCCTTGGTCGGTTCAATAGAGGCTGTCTCCACACCCTCCGCCTCCAAGCGTGTGCGCTCATGTTCGAGCGAATGCACACGTATCGTTAGGGTGCTGCGGCCAGCGTTGGCCGTGTTCTCGTACAGTTGCACTTCCGCACTGTCCGTGAAGGCCCATTCCGCCAGACCGTCCATCGGTCGTCGTGTCGGAGGCACGCCGAACACCTTCTGATACCAGGGCACACTGGCCTCGAGATCGGCGCAGCTGATGTTCGCGAAGATGGTTTCGATACTCATCGGACCTCACTGCCGCGGGCTAGGTCGAAGCGGGTGGTCATGTCGTCGTGTTGCGTGCGTCTCTGCATCCATCGCTCTTCGTCGGATCAGTTGTCTCCGCGCCGCCGCCTCAATCCTGCGTACTGTCAGCGAGGGAGTGTCCCTCCGGAGCGGGGTGCGGGATCGTCCATCCGAAAAACACCTGGATATCCGTGATTCGCCTGCTGTGGATTGTCAGGACTTCGGCATTGCGAAATCGACCCCGAGTCGTGTCGGCCTCGTAGGTCATCCATACCTTGTCACCGTCGACAATCACGTCGTCGATACGCATCTCGCGCGTCTCCTTGTGATTCGGCCAGCAACGCGTGAAGTACGTGGCTCGATCCAGACGATTGTCTCGCGGGCTCGTGAAATGGAACGCTGCCGCGAGCACGGCCTCGAGAGCGGCCCGGTCGTCCGTCGTGTACGCGCCGAGGTACGCCCGCACGATCGCGGTGGCATCCGCTCGTCGCAGGCGGGTCGCCAATTTGTCCAACGCTTCTGACCATCCGCTGGCGTGGCTGTCCGCAGTCGACTGGTCAAGCAGCGCGTCATGCGTCAGCGTGAGGAGTGTGCCCGAGTCGTGTGCGCGCAAATCGAAGGAAAGCAGTGATTCGACGCCGTCAAGTTCGTCACCGGCCGGGGCCTCTGTCCACTGCCACGTCAGGCTGATACGCGACGGCGGTGTGACCTCCAGAAATCTGCCCTCGGCGGCGTAGACGCCGTGTTCGGATGTCATCCGGAACCCGAATCGGCCACCGACACGCGGATCAGATTCGACGTCACAGGCCTCGAAGCCCTTCGGTCCGAGCCACTGCGATAGGAACGTGGCGTCGGTGCACCACGCAAAGACCTCTTCCCCGGGGAAGTCGAGGTATCGAGTGAGCACGGCTCTAGCGTCGGGCACGATGCGTCTCCATGGCGTGCGTCAGGTTATCGAGCCTTGTCTCCCAGAACGACGTCGTCTGCTCGATCCATCGCGACGCGCGCGTCAGACCGGCTGGCGAGAGCCGGCAATACACCGTCCGCCCAACTTTGGTGCGGGTGACGAGTCCCGCGTCATGCAGCACTCCAAGGTGCTTCGTCACGGCAGGCAGCTTGATGGCGAACGGCTTGGCAAGCGCGCCCACCGATACCTCGCCCTTGCGCGCCAGTTGCAGCAGGATGGCTCGTCGAGTGGGATCGACGAGCGCCGCGAACGTTCGGGTCAGCTCTGTGGACACTTTCCTTGACTGGAAACTGTCATGCGTCACGCCGAACTGTCAAGCACATCTGAAACAGGTCATGCTCGGACGAGTGCCTGGGCCGTATTCACCCACGGGGCTGCTTCCGTCCGATCGATGAGCGATGTGCGAGTGGAGTGCCCACGGGACCGGTGGCGGCTCCGCCATTGTGACGGCCGAGGGCGGGAGGATGTACCCGTCTGGGACAAGTGCCAGCATTTCAGTGGGAAGCACTCGCTCGGTCAGCCTGGCGCTTGGGAAGACGTTCGCACTCTTGCCTGTGCAAGCCAACGGCGGTATGGCGTGTTCGCAACCGCATGGGCAGGTACATGGAGAGGACGTCGCGTCTCGAGGCCCGCCCATGAGGCGACGGACCGTTCGCTTCGACTAGCCCGTGGCGGAGCGCGGTCGGCGAGCGGCTCAGAGCTCAGGGCTTCGCCAGCCCCCGCGAGACAGCATCACGCCGATGTCGTGTGCGACGGCGCGGGCCGCACCAACGTCCGCCACGGCCGGACGCAGGACTTGGCGTCGCTCATATGGTTGTGGATCGTCACCTCGTCGCGTCCTACCAGGATCACGCGAGCGGCCTGCTAACCCGTGACAGGCTGCTCGAGACGCCAGAGCGATTCGCCACGGTCGGTCATGACTGGAACTTGAAAGCAGCATTCGTACCTAGTGTGGTGAGTCGAGGCTCAATGGGGGACCTCTAGCGCCGCCATGTCGTCACAAGTGGCGATGGAGAGGAAGGACGGCAGCATCGAGGCAGGTGATCAGTTGCCCCACAAGGCGTGTCGCTATCCGGAGGACGGGGCCGTCCTGATCGTCAGCACACACCAGGATGGTGATGCAGTTGCACCTGTCATCTGCGGTTGGCAGGTGGTGGTCCTAGGGTCGGCGGGGCAGCAGCGTCATGTGAAAGGCGGCACGTTTAGGCATGTTCAGGCAGCTCGCACATTTGCTGAGGAAAGGTGTGGCAACATCGCGGGCTGGGGAAAGCTGAGCGCAACCGTCTGGTCCGCCCGCGTGCGGGTGGACAGTCCCGCGGTCGATGTTGCCCCGACGACCGAGCCACCTCGTCGGGCGAACGGCCTGCGCATTCCAGAGTGGCAGCGGCAAATACTGCCGAGGTGATCGAGCCCGAGGCTCGTGCACCAGACAGCCGACAGCGTCGGCGACGACTAGAGGAGCCGTCGCCGGCGCACCAGTGTCACGACGGATGCCACCAGTTCGCCCGGGTCAACCGGCTTTGCCAGGTGCATCTCGAACCCTGCCAGCAGCGCGTTGGTTCGGTCCTGCGCGCGGGCGAACGCAGTGAGGGCTGCTGCCGGTATGGCCCTGACGGCAGGGTCGGGAGATGAGCGCACGCGGCGGATGAACTCGTGGCCGTCGATCTCAGGCATACCGATGTCCGCGACGAGCACGTCGGGATCGAGCGCGGCGATGCGCGCAAGCGCTTCGGCGGGATCGCCAAAGGTGTGAACGTCAGCGCCAGCCGCCTCGAGCACGACTCGGAGGAGACCCAGTGCATCCGGCTCGTCGTCGACCGCCACAATCTTCACGCCGCCGAGCCCGCTCAGTCCTTTCAGACGCGCGAGCGGTTCGGTGCGAGGGTGCTGTCGGCTCGTGGCGTCGGCCTTGTGCACAATCATCACGGGAAGGTGCACCGCGAAGGTGGAGCCCTGATCCTTCCCAGCACTGGACGCTTCGACCGTGCCGCCATGCATCTCCGTCAGATGACGCACGATCGCGAGTCCGAGACCCAATCCGCCAGTCTTGCGCGTGAGACTGGAGTCGGCTTGCCGGAAGCGCTCGAAGACGTACGGCAGGAAATCGGCTGCGATGCCGACTCCGCTGTCACTGACGGTCAGTTCCACGTGCGAGTTCACCCGCTGCAGCCGCACCTGAACGCGTCCGTGTCTCGGCGTGAATTTCACCGCATTCGATAGCAGGTTCCACACCACCTGTTGCAGACGCGTCGGATCGCCAGCCACGGGGGCTGCCACTGGATCGATCACGACCTGAAGACGCACGCCCTTGGCGTCTGCCGCTGGACGCACGGTCGCGATGGCATTCTCGATGACCGCGGGCAATTCGACTGGCTGCACATCGAGCCGGAGCTGACCGGAGACGATCCGCGACACGTCGAGAACGTCCTCGACGATCTGGGCAAGCGCCCTGGCGTTCCGCTCCAAGGCATCGAATCCCTCCTCTGCCTTCTCACCGGTGAGCACGCCGCCTCGCAACAGCTGCGCGTATCCGCTGATGGCGTTCAGCGGTGTGCGGAGTTCGTGCGAGAGCACGGCGAGGAACTCGTCTTTCATTGCGGTTGGCGTCGCGCGCTTCGATGAAGAGTCGAGCATTCTCGAGCGCAACGGAGGCCCAACCTGCGACGCCGGCGGCCAGCCGTTCGTGTTCTTCCGTGAAGACGCCTGGTGAGGAGTGCCCGAAGAACAGACCACCCAGCACTTCACCGGAGGCGCTCTTGACGGGCACGGCGAGGTAGCCGCGCACCGGAAGGTGTCCTGCCGGCATGCCAAAGTGCGGCGCCATCCGTCCGTAGCGAGGGGCCTGTGTGACGTCGTGCAGACGGACCGGTCCTTCGCCGCGGAACGTCGGGCCGAAGACGGCGGTGGCGCGAGGATGGGGAAACCGCGCGAACGCCTCCTTCGGCGCGCCCGAGAGCGTGTAAAGCATGTACGCATCACCAGCCGATGAATCGCGCACGTTATAGAAGAATGCTCCGAATTGCGCGCCCGTCAGTTCGGTCGCGATGTCCGTGACCTTTGCACAATCGCGTCACGTTCAACATCAGACGCGACGGCAGCTCCAGCCTGGGCCAGCTTTTCCGTGTTCGCTGCGTACTGATGGGCGGTCTCGCGCAGCTGCACCTGCTCGCTGATGTCTCTCGCAATCTTCGACGCGCCGATGACGGTGCCTGCCTCGTTGCGGATGGGCGACACGGTCAGCGCGATCGCAATGAGCGCTCCGTCTTTGCGCTGCCGGACGGTTTCATAGTGGGTGACGGCACGTCCCGCACGAATGCTGGCGATGACGTCGTCCTCCTCGGACTGCCGGTCCGCCGGGATAATGAGCCGAATGGACTGTCCGATCGCTTCTTCGGCCGAGTAGCCGAACAACCGCTCAGCGACGCGATTCCACGTCTGGATGATGCCATCGAGATCCTTGCTGACGATGGCGTCGTCGGAGGACTCGACAACCTTGGCGAGATGGCGAATGGTCTGTTCAGGCAGGTAGAAGCTCATGCGGTGAGCGAGGTGGAAGGTCGTGATCCTATCGAAACGTCATGCTCGACGCGAAGTTCCAACACGACGACAGGGACCACCGCAGCGTTGAGAATGATTCGACGAGGGATCGCGGACGCCGAAGCTGCGCGTGCCCTCACGATGCGACGACGTGCGACGGAGCGCGTGAACCACGTCGGCTTGAGACTGCGGGCAATGTTGGGGCCGGACGATTCAGCACTGTGGCGATGAGGCAATAGGCGTTGGGCGCAGGTTCAGGCTCATACCTGTCGCCCACCTCGCGGAGACGTAGTCACGCGTAGCTCGAACCATCATCATCTTCTCCCTGTGGCTTGCAGTCAGAACCTCGCTTCCGGGCCACTAGCGCTGAGCTGCTCGGGTATGGTGCGGCTGAGTCCCCCGGCCCGCGCGACGAGCTGGTTTGGCAGCATCGCGTCCGTCAGGTGGGTCAGGCCGGGCGCAGGCCCCGCCGTCTATCGACGCGTGCTTATACTGGCGGCGACAGGACGAAATCAACCGGCTGAATTCTCGCGCAGTGCGGGGTGTCCAGGGGGCGGGACGCGGGCCTATTGCTTTGGGCCCAACGGAGCAGGCTTATGGTGGAAGACTCGAGAGGCGAAGTGCTGGCGCTCTTACGCGCACAAGAAGATGCCACTGCCCGCGGAGATGCTGCAGGGGTTGTCGCACTAATGGTGAGCGACATCGTGACATACGACCTGCCAGCGCCCCTGCAGTTCCGAGGCGCCGGCGCACCCGCCGTCGAAGGCCTGAATCAGTGGTTCGCCACGTGGGATGGTCCCGTGACCGTCGAGTTGGATAACCCTACAGTGATCATTGAAGGTGATATCGCGGTCGTTTACGGACTGAGCCGTATGCGCGGCCGCAAGCGCGGCGTCGGTGCAATCGACAGCTGGAATCGGCGGACCGTCGTGCTTCGTCGCTCGGACGGCGCCTGGCGCATCGTTCACGAACGCAGTTCGTATCCGATGGAGATGGACGGAAGTGGTCGTGCCGCTACGGATCTGCAACCCTGATAGCCGCGTCACTCGTTGGTTAAGGCATGGGGCTGGGCGTGATCCGATCGCGCGGCCACCCTCGCAAAGATGGAAGCGGTCGCAATCCCGCGACGTAGGTCTCGATCTGGTGCGGCATCAGCGAGGCGTCGTGCCAGCGCGTCGGTGCCGTGCCCACCATCGGCGAACCGTCGGCGCGCATCACGCACGCCGGTGTGCGGCCGGGCAACCGGAACGCCTGGGCGTCGAAGCGGCCACCGATTAGGCTGTTGTGATGAGGACCGCGAACTGGTCCTCGCCTATCCGGTAGGCTTCCGACTGCCGTCCCATGCGCATCACGTCACGGTCCCTCGTCGATGCGCGGCCGTAATCGCACGTCCATCGCGGCGTCAAGAGACCGCCGTCTGCAGCCTCCGTGTACGCCGAGTCTCACGCGGTGTGGGCCTGTCCGAACAGCTCGAAACGCGGGGCGCTCTTCTGGCTATACGCGGGGTTGATTGCCTTGCGCCACGGATTCGGCTGACAGATGTACGGCGATTCCGCCGGCTTGCTGACGATGCCCTCCAGGTCCAGCCGGCACGCGGCGGCGAAAGAACTCCCGGCTGCTGCCACGGGCGTGGGAGACGTGGGGGACCGTGCGGCTCTCGCGCGATAGATCCGCAAGACGGCGCTTACGCTCCACCAGCGGCAGCTCGCGCAGGTCGACGCCATCCAGGCCCAACAGGTCGAATACCGCGTAGACGGCGTGCCGCGCCTGCCCATGAACGCGGCGAAGTCGGGCCGGCCTTCCTCGTTCAAGCAGACCACGTCGCCATCGAGGACGGCGCGCCTGTCGCGCACGGCCCTGCGGATGTCATCCACCAAACGGGCGAACCTCGCGAAATGCTTCTGGCTCTGGCTGAAGATCGCCGTCTGCCCGCCCCCGACGATCGCCATTCCTCGGAAACGTCCCACTTCAACTCGTGGACGAAGCCGTCGGTGGAGGGAGGGAGACGCGAACCGGCGCGATGGGAAGAGACGGAGGCGGACCAAGTGGCCTGGCAGTGTGGCGAAACTAAAACGAAGCTGCTAGAGTCCCGGCATGACGCCGCGGCTCTGTACGGTCTCCCTGACGGACGAGCGGGGGAGTCGCAGCGGGTCCAGGTGCAGGCAGCGTCCCTATACGAAGCGGTGGGCTGGCGGTCGCGGCGTTGCGCGGCCAAGAGTGGATGCCACCCATCGGCCCCGCCACGCGCCTCCGCGTCGCCGTGCGGCAGTCCTCGACCGCACGAGGCGACGGTCGCCTCTGTGCAGGAGTGGACGGACGCGACGGCGAGTAGCCCGGCGGACAAGCTGCTGAGGGCGCGGGTGCGCGAGATGTTGCTGGGGGCGGAGTCGGCGAGGTCGATCGAGGTGAAGCGAATGGGGAAGGCGAGCCGGTGAGGCGCAGCGACGAGGCCAGTCTGGTGCCGGGTGCGGTTATGGTGGTGGGTGTTCACGCGGACGTCGTCACTTCCGCCCGGCCGCGGGTGGTCGCGTGGCAAGTTGTCGAACTGGATGCGCGGCTGGCTTTCATCGAACACGGTCCGACCTTCCGGAGAAGGAGCGAGGCGCAGGCCTTCGGCCTCACCGTGTTTCCACTCGTCACCCGATGGCGGCGCATCGCCATTGATCGCGACCTGGGGACGCAGGGACCGCCGCCAACAGCGGAGCCGTCATCGGGGAGCGACGAAGTGCAGGAGCCTTTGCTGGTCGGGGAGTAGGGACAAGGGTCCCCCAGGGGCTCTGCCATTCGCAGGCCCGGCCCACAATCGTCGGCTTACGTCGCGCTCAGCACCCGCTGAACCTCGCGCAGCACCTCGCTTGGCAGGCATGGCTTGGTCAGGAAGCCCACGCAGCCCGCGTCGAACGCGCTCTTGCGGAACTCGTCCCGTCCGTGCGCCGTGAGGCAGATGACGGGGATGCTCGTTGTCCTCGGGTCCCCCTTCATCAGCCGCGTCGCGTCCCAGCCATTCATGTTCGGCATCGCCAGATCCATCAGGACGACTGAGGGATGCAGGTCGATGGCCTTCGCGAGTCCTTCCACTCCGTCTTCGGCTTCCTCGGTCCGGTAGCCCCGCGTCCGCAGGTACGTGCCGTACAGATCACGAGTGTCCGGGTAGTCGTCGACCAGGAGGACCAGCGGGGTCGCATTCATTGCCGTTCCACCGCGCGCCGACGCAGCAGGTTGCGCAGCGCCTCGTCCAGCTGGTTTGGGAGACAGGGCTTCTCCAAGAAGACGTCGCACCCTGCTTCAATCGCTCGCTGCTTCTCAAATGGCATGACGTGCGCGCTGAGGATCGCGACCGGAATATCGGCCGTCGCGGCGTCGCACTTGAGGCGTTCGGTGAGTGTCCAGCCGTCGAGCCCG
>DATJTM010000262.1:0-4111 GCA_035503395.1 Luteitalea sp. | reverse complement strand
TGGACGTCCCCGAGAACGACCGGATGACCGCGCCGCCGCCGGCGGCTTCACCGAGGGCCGTCGCCGCCTCGGCCGCTTCATCACCCTCGATCGCGACGCCGCCCGCCAGCGACAAGACGTCCGACGGCTTTGCCCGTCCCGACTGGAGTGAACTTCGTCTACGCACCGTGCCTGACGAACCTTCCGGGCCGTCGCGCGGCTGGCTCCTGATGATGGTGCTGCTGGCCCTCGCCGCGATCGGTCAGGCCGCGTACATCTGGCTGGCGCCATCAGCCTCCCCGGGGGAGAGCCGCCTGCGCGTCGATGGCCCGGACGGTGCGGCGGTGCGCGTGAACGGACAGACCATCGGACCGGCCCCGGTCGACCACGTGCTGGCACCCGGTGACTACGACATCGAAGTCGGCACCGGCCCGGCCACGACTCGGGTCGAGCGCCTGTCGATTGGTGCGGGTCGCACCGTCGTCGTGGTGCCGGCGACGACCGTCGAGTCACAGACCGCCTCGGCGGCGCCCGCGGCTCCGGCGGCGACCGCGTCGGCCCCTGGTGCCACCGTGGCTTTGCCGACGGCCCGCCCCGAGTCGCCACGACCTGCGACGACCTCACCCGGCCCGACGCCGAACCCGGCCGCGACGGCCCCGGCTGCCGTCTCGGCCCGCCTCGGCGGTGTGCTGATCGAAAGTACGCCGAGCGGCCTGCCGGTCACGATGGAAGGCCGCGCACGCGGCATCACGCCCATCACGATCGGCCAGCTGAAGCCGGGCCGGCACGACGTGCTCGTCGGCGGCCTGCCGCGCAAGGTGGACATCACCGCCGGCAGCGTCGCCAGTCTGCGCGTCACGCGGCCGTAACCTCACGCGTCCGCATGGCCACCACACGCCGACGCTTCCTGGTCTGGAGCGCCCTCGGCGCGTTGGTTGCGATCGTCCTGGCCTACGCGTCCGCCGTCGGCTACATGATGGCGAACGAAGTGAGCTTCATCTTCGCGCCGAACGCGCGCGCCTACGACGTCGCCCCCGAGGTCGCCACCCGCATCGAGCGCATCCAGCGCACGACCAGCGGCGGCACGCCGGCCCTGTTGTGGGCGATGCGGCAGGACGCCCTGGACGCGCCGTGGATCATCTTCCTGCACGGCAATGCCGCCAATGTGAGCACGCCGGGCAACGTCACGCGCTATCTGCAACTGCACAGCCTCGGCGTCCAGGTCGTCGCGCCCGAGTATCTAGGCTTTGGTGCGCTGGGAGGTGTGGCGTCAGAGGACGGCGCCGCGGCCGCGGCACGAGACGCGTGGGAGTGGCTGCGCGCCCAGGGCATCCCCGCGTCGCGCATCGGCATCTACGGCTGGTCGCTCGGGTCCGGCGTGGCGGTGCGGCTCGCCAGTACGGTCGACGAACGGGCGCTGATCCTCGAAGGCGCGTTCACGGGCGTCGACGATCGGGCTCGCGAGGTCTACCCGTGGTTGCCCGTGTCGTCCATCATCAGGAACCCGTTCGCCACGCGTGATCGCATCGGCGTCACCGGCAGCCCGCTCCTCCTGCTGCATGCCGAAGACGACGAGGTGATCCCGTTTGCGCACGGCCAGCGCCTGCTCGCGCTGGCGAAGGCCCCCAAGCGCCTCGTGGTGCTGCGCGGCGGCCACATCCGGCCGAACGTCGCCGACCAGGCAACGTACATGGCGGGCCTGCGCGAGTTCGTGCGCGAGTATCTCCCGCAACCCGTGCCCACCGTCGTCGCGCCTACGAGCCCAGGCCACTCGGCTCGACGTGCACCAGCACGTCGCTGATCTCCTCGACGTCCTGCCGAATCCGTTCGCGGACACGCGTCGCGATCGCGTGCCCTTCGTCGACCGAGATCCATCCGTCCACCTCGAGATGGAGATCGACGTGGTACTGCAAGCCGGTCTTGCGGCCCAGCAGCTTCTCGACACCACGCACGCCGTCGACGGCACACGCCGCGCCGCGCACGCGATCGAGCAGCGCGTCGGGCGGCATCGTGTCGAGGAGATCCAGCGACGTCGTGCGGACGACACCGAGGCCCGCGACGATCACGAAGACGCCGACGAGCACACCACCAACGTGATCCGCGATGCGGAACGTCGACGGGTCGTACAGCGTGAGCGCGAGGGCGACGATGGCGGCCAGTGACGACAGCACGTCGACGCTGTCGTTCCAGGCGTCGGCGAGCAGGGCACGGCTGCCGGTCCGCCGGCTCACCCGCATCTTGGCCACCATCAGGGTCGTCTTCACGGTCAAGGCGACGGCGAGCGGCCACACCGTATAGGCCGCGGGCGGCAGGTGAACGGCTCGCATGTCGCGAACCGCGTGCGTGACGATGGCCGCGCCAATCGCGAAGAGCGCGAGGCCGATCACCAGGCCGGTCAGCGTCTCGCCGCGGCCGTGTCCGTACGGGTGTCGACGATCGGCAGGACGGGAGGCGTACCAGAAGCCGGCCAGCACGGCGACCGACGCGCCCACATCGGCGGCAAACTCGACCCCGGAGGCCTGCACGGTGAGCGACCCGCCCATGGTGCCCACGACCAGGGCGAGCGTCGCCAGCAGCGCGTTGACGACGACGCTGATGAGGGCGATGGTGCGGCCGTCCCGCATCCCCGACGGGCCGGAGTGGTCAGCCGTGACGGGGTGGGCGGCCGTCACGACGCCCTAGAAGAAGGCGCGGCCGTGCCAGGTGGTCGAGGCAGGCGCCTCCCAGCGACCGGCGCGGACGGCTCCGGCGCTGGCGACCGTGTTGTCGAACACGACGGTGTTGGTCGTCACGGCGCCCCGGGTCACCGCGTCGGCAAACTCGTCGCGCGAGACGCGCTGGACGTCCGCTCCATCACGGTAGAAGACCGAGGCGTGGTCGAGCAGTTCGACCCCCAGGGTGTGGCCCAGCCCCTTCATGGTCCGGACCAGACTGTCGATGGAACAGCCCGAGACGCCTGCCGACTCCTCGTCGGCCCCGACCAGCAGGAACCGGTCGTGGCGGAGTTCACGCGCCGCGTCGAGCGGAACCCGGTGGGCGTTCCACTCGTCGAGGAACGCGTCGACCGCCGTCAACAACGACTGCTGCTCGGCTGGATCGAGCGGGCGGGCGGCGGCAAAGACCCAGAGACGCGCGGAATCCGGGAGGCGGGCAAAGTCGATTCGAGGCATGGGGCGGGACGGAATGGCTCCGCCGTCCAGTCTACTGGTTGCACCCGGCGGGAGAAGTATGCGATTCTGACCCGCCGCTTTTCAGCAGAGTCCCGCATCGATTCCCATCGTCTCTATACCTGTTCCTGTCTTTCAGAGTCTCTTGTGGTGTTCCGCATCGCTCGATGCGTCGTTCACCCGATCATCGCCAGACGGAGGCCTGGCCAGCCCGTGAGGACGTCGTGAGCGTTCGCTTATTCATTGGAAACCTGCCCTACAGTGCCACCGAGGCCGATCTGCGCGCCCTTTTCGGGGAGGTCGCCGAGCCGGCGCAAGTCGTGCTCCCGACCGACCGTGAAACCGGACGGCCGCGTGGCTTCGCCTTCGTGGACTTCGCCGAGCGCGAACATGCCGAGCAGGTCGTTCAGCGCTACAACGGGCAGCCCTTCAACGGCCGACCCCTGGCCGTGAGCGAGGCTCGTGCTCGGGAGGACCGTCCGTCGGGTCCCCGTCCGGGCGGCTTCGGCGGCCCGCGTCCCGGTGGCCCAGGCGGCTACGGTGGTGGCGGAGGGTACGGTGGCGGCGCGCCGCGACCGGCTGGTGGTGGCTACGGGGGGCCCCGCCCTGATGGCGGTGGCTTCGGTGGTCCCCGGCCTGGCGGTCCGCCCCGGCCCTTCACGCCACGCGACCCCGGCCCGCCGCCTCCGGGCGCCGATAGCCGTAGGGCCCGCGGCCCGGCCAAGGGGCCGGCTCGCAAGCAGACCTACGAGAAGCCGCGCGGTCCCATCAAGCAGCGCCCGGTGACCCGGTTGTACGACGAGGACGAGGATCTCGAGTCCACGGTCGAGTTCGACGATCCGGCAGCGAGCCGGGCGGACGCCAACGAGCCGGTCGATGAACGGGACGAGAACACGGACGACGAAGAGTGAGTCCACGTCCTGAACGAGGTGCCCGGACCGGCCGCAGCCGGTCCGGTCCGCGTC
>DATJTM010000261.1:0-8046 GCA_035503395.1 Luteitalea sp. | reverse complement strand
GGTACCCGGCACCCGGTACCCCGCCAGCGAGAGCGATGCGATATACGGTCTACCACCTGACGCACTTCCGATACGACGCCCCCGTCAGCGAGAGCGTGATGGAAGTGCGGATGCAGCCGCGCACCGAGAGCGTGCAGCGGTGCCTGCGCTTCGAGCTCTCGACGACGCCGCGGGCGCATGTCTTCGCCTACCAGGAACCCGAGGGCAACATCGTTCATCACTTCGACGTGCCGGCCCGGCATCGCGAACTGACCATCGTGGCCGAGTCGGTCGTGGAGTTCGTGTCCGACATCGCCGTACCGCTCTCGGTCGACCGTGGTGTCTGGACGCTGCTCGACGAGGAAGGTACGAAGGAACGGTTCTACGAGTTGCTCGAGCCGTCGCACTTCGCGCGGCCGACGGAAGCGTTGAAGGCGTTCGGCGGCAACCTCGGCCTGTCGCGCGAGGACGATCCGTTGACGCTGCTGCGCCGGCTCAACGATCAGATGTACGACTCGTTCGAGTACGCGCCCAAGAGCACCCGTGTGGACTCGCCGATCGACGAGGCCATCGAGGCGCGCCGCGGCGTGTGCCAGGACTTCGCGCACGTGATGATCGCGCTCGTACGCGCCGCCGGGATCCCGTGTCGGTACGTGAGCGGTTACCTGTATCACAACCACAAGGGCGACGAGCGGTCGGTTGACGGCGCGTCGCACGCCTGGGTCGAGGCGTGGCTGCCGTCGCTGGGCTGGGTCGGCTTCGATCCGACAAACCGCACGATGGCGACCGACCGTCACATCCGCGTCGCCATCGGCCGCGACTACTACGACGTGCCGCCCAATCGTGGCGCCTTCAAGGGCAACGCGCGCAGCGAACTCGGCGTCGCCGTGCGCGTGCAGACGACCGACGCGCCGATCGAGCCGTCGGACGTGATGCCGGCGCTGTACTGGCAGGCGCCCGAGCCCGACGTCGCCCCGCTGCTCAACGACGACGAACAGGAACAGCAGCAGCAACAGCAGCAGTGATGATCGGACTCGACTCGGCGGGTACCGGGTTCGGCGTGCCTGGTACGGCATGGAGCGTCAGCGCGACGCTCAGACCCCGTCCGACACGTAGGCGTCGACGTCATCTCGACGCGCCGCTCCGCTCCCACACGTAGGCGTCGAGCTTTAGCTCGATGCGCGGCAGTGACCGTCGAACTAAAGTTCGACGGCTACTGTATGGGTGGGTCCGACGGCTACGGGATGGTGTGGGGCCGCCATTCACGGGAACGGGATACCCGTCAATTCGTAGCGGTCCGACTTGTCGGACCGTTCCGACGCCGTGGGGCGGGCTGGGACAGCCGGCCCTACCTGGGCTAAAGCGAGGTTGGACGGCTACGGAACTGGGTAGGCGGACGGAGGCGTTCGTCGTTCGTAATTCGTCGTTCGTCGTTTACGGCTGCGCGTTCGCCTCCCGCGCCGCCGCCTGGCCCGCTTCGACGTCGACGCGCGACAGGATCAGCGCGCCGATCACGAAGAACGCGATCACCGAGAGGATGGCGCCACGGCTCGACCCGGTCGTCGCAATGGCGGCGGCGAACGTCAGCGGCCCGATGATTCCGGCCGTGCGCTCGGTGACCGCGAAGAACCCGAAGAACTCCGACGAGCGATCGCGCGGGATCATGCTGGCAAACAGCGAGCGCGAGAGCGCCTGGCTGCCCCCCTGTACCGTACCCACCAGAATCGCCAGGGCATAGAAGTGCGCCGCGGTCTTCATGAAGAAGCCGAGGACGCTGATGCCCGCGTAGACCGCGAGCGCCAGGAAGATGGCGCGACGCGCCCCAATGCGCCCCGCCAGCGCGCCGAAGATGAACGCGAACGGCACGCCGACGAACTGCACGAGCAGGAACGCCGCGATCAGGTGATGCTCGGCGATCCCCAACTGCGCGCCGTACAGCGATGCCATCCGGATGATGGTGCCGATGCCGTCGTTGTAGACGAGGAACGCCAGCAGCATCAGGAACGCCTGACGGTACCGACGCAGGTGCGTGAACGTCTCGCGCAGGTCGCCGAGGGCGCGCCGCGTCGCCACCCCGATCGACGGCGGCTCACCCGAGGTCAGCCGCGGCTCCGGCACCCGGCGCAGCAACGGGATCGTGAACACGAACCACCAGATGCCGACGCTGACGAATGCGAGTCGCGTGGCCACGCCTGCATCGGACAGTCCGAACAGTTGCGGCTGCAGGATGCACGCGAGCTGGACCAGGAGCAGCATCCCGCTCCCGAAGTAGCCCAGCGCGTAGCCAGACGACGAGACGCGGTCCAGTTCGTGTGGCGCCGCGATGTGGGGGAGCAGCGAGTCGTAGAACGCAATCGACCCACTGATGCCGATGTTGCCGATCATGAACAGCACGATCGCCAGGCGCCAGTCACCCTCGCCGATCGCCGACATCGCGATCGTGGCGATCACACCGAGCAGCATGAAGGCCGCCAGCAGCACCTTCTTCAACGGACGGTGATCGGCGACGGCACCCAGAAACGGCGCGACGATCGCGCTGATCGCCAGCGCGATGGTCGTGCCGACGCTGAAGTTGAACGCCGCCGTCTCCGGGGCAAGACCTTTGGCCGCGACGTTGTTGTAGTAGATGGGGAAGATCGCCGCCACGACGGTCGCCTGGAACGCCGAGTTGGCCCAGTCGTACGAGGCCCACGCGCGCAGCTCGGGTCGACCGAGGCCCAGGCGATCGAGCCACGGCCCTGACGTCGGTGTACTCATCGCGGCGTCTCGAGCTGCGGCACCGGAGCCGTCGGCAACGGTGTCGGGACCGCGGGCGGCGACAGCACGGGAAGTGGTGCGTCGGCTGCCGCGACGGGCGGCGCATCGGCGGCGGCCTCGGTGAAGCTGGCCGGCACCATCACCAGGTGCTGTGACATCCACGCGGTATGCGGCGCCTCCAGCCAGGAGGGCAGGCGTCCGTCGGCCGCGGCACCGGGCAGGCGCTCGCTGCCGATCCACACTTCGGCGGCAGACAGCTTGTCGATCTGCCCGAGCGGTACCGTGGCGCGCCAGGTCAGTCCATCGGCCGGCACCGTGAGGTGCCACGCCTGCCACCGCGTGCCTCGTGTCCGGCCCGCCAACGACGTGCGTGTCGGGACCACCGCTTCCGGCAACACGAAGGCCACGGCGTTCCACGCCGAAGACGATGGCGTCACCGATACTTCGAGGTCGGCATCACCAGCACGACGCACGACCGTTGCCACGACCGTCGCCGGCACCGGTCCTGTCACTGCTGGGACGTCGCCGCGGAAGCGGAACGCCTTGCGCGCGAGCAGCGTGCCCGGCGCGACCGTCTGGTCAGCCAGCCGCCACGCCACGTTGGCCGGCGCGCCATGGCCGATGTCGACGCCGGGCTCGTTGCCATACAACTCCCAGTGCGCGGAGCTGCGCACGCGATCGTCGACGAACAAGGCCGACCGCTGTTGCGGGCGTTCGTTCGTGAACGCCGGCGCGGCGTAGGCGAGCAGTCCCGTGACGACAATCGACACCATGAGGACCGCGGCCGCCGCACCATGGGCGACGCGTCCGCGTTCGCGGCCGACGAGCACCGCCAACACGGGCGGCCACAGCACGATCCCGAAGGCGAAGAACACGGCCGGGTACAACCAGGTCGGCGTCACGATGGGCAGCCGGCCGAGCACGGTCACGGCGAAGGGCAGCAGCGTCAGCACGTCGGGTACCCAGAGCGCCCACACCACGACGAGCACGACGACGCTGGCCACGCGCAGCGGCCACGTACGGAATCGCAAGGGTTCCGACGGAATCGGCCCGCCCACGACGGCATCGCCGGAGCGGGACGCGCTGCCCGGCATCGCTGTCGTGGCAGGCGTGACCGCGACAGGACGCGCGTTGGCGCCGGTCCACCACGTGGCCGGTGCGCCGAGGACGAGCAACACGATCAAGGGGAAGAAGAGCAGGTAGGACGCCGCTGGTGCGTACAGCAGGGCCGCGACGAGCAGTCCAACCCACACGGGCAGTGCGGCAAACCAGACGCCGAGCGGACTGCCGTCGGGCCGAAGGTGACGTGGCAGCGCCGCGGCAACTCGACGCACCATCCAGCTCACGGCGACGACCATCATCGTCATGAACGCGAACAGCCGCCAGGGCGACGCGTACCACGGGTGTAGTTCCGCGCGACCGTTGCGCACCAGCCACACGGCCGCGAGGAGCGCGCCGAGCACCGCACCCGCAGCGATCAGCGCCCACGCAGCGGTCATCACGAGATGCAGCGCGCCACCCGATCGCACCAGTCGCAGGCTCATCACGAGCCACAGCACGGCCCCCAGCACGGCCACCGTCCAGCCGACGCCGACGCCGGTGCGCAACGACCACACGAAGGCCGTGCGATCGAGGACGGATGTGTACATCGCCGGAGTGGGGTCGGGAATGAGCGTCTCCCGCGCCTCCAGACCGTCGACGACGTCGAGCACGATGGCGCCGGCCTGCGCCAGCACTCGGTTGGTGACCCGGTCGGCGCGGTCCCGATCGGTGTGGTACGCGTACCCGTCACCGGCCGCCGCGAAGTTGATGCCGGTCACGCCGGGCAGCTCCCTGAACACACTGAAATCGGTGTCGTTGGGCAGCGCGTCGTAGATCGACTGCATGTACGAGCCACCGCGGGGCCGCCTCGCGCCCGCCCAGGCGCGCAGCGCCGGGCTGGTGCCCGGGCCGGTCTCGAACAGGACGAACGGTCCGGACGTGCCGATGGCTTCCAGGTTCAGGAAGGTCCGCAGGCGGGCGCGCACCTCGGGGTCGTCGGCCAGCGCTCGAGCGCCCATCAAGCCACGCTCTTCGCCGTCGGTGAGGAGCACCATCAGCGTGTGGCGTGGATTGGCTCGCGCCGCCAGCACGCGCGCCGCTTCCAGTGCCACCGCCGTGCCCAGCGCATCGTCACCGGCGCCAGGTCCCCAGGGCACGGAGTCGTAGTGCGCGACCAGGGCGACCGCGTCGCGGCCGGCGCCCTGACGTGTGGCGATGATGTTGGCGACCCGGACCGTCGTGCCGCCTTCGCGCCAGGCGGCGTCTGCTTCCTGCACCCTGACGTCGAAGCCGTAGAGCTGCAGCGTCTCGATCAGGTAGGCGCGTGCTTTCTCGTTGGCATCGGTACCGGCCGGACGCGATCCGAGTGCGCCGGCCAGCCGTTCGACGTGCGCACGGGCGTTCTGGACGTTGAATCGCCCATCGGCCGCACAACCGGCGGCCATCGCGGCCAGGAGCAGGAGGGGAACGACTACGTGCTGCTGCCACCGCTGGGGCATGCGGCAGAGCGTAGCAAGTTCGATTGCCGTTTTGCAGAATTTCGGCGTGTCGCCGCCGCCTACTGCGGCGGCAGCTTGAGCGCGAGTCGTCCCGTGTAGATGGCCATGCCGACGACGGCGTCGACGTCCATCGCGTCGAGCGTATCGATCTCTTCCTGCGTGGTGATGCCGCCCGCTGCCACGACACGACGAGTGGTGGCCGCGCGGACGGCTCGGACGGCATCCATCGGGATGCCCTGCATCAGGCCCTCGGTGTCGACGTTCGTGTACAGGAACTCGTCACAGAACGGTTCGAGCGCCTGCGCGGCCTCGACGGCCGTCACGGTCGTCTGCTCCTGCCAGCCGCGGATCGTGACGACACCTTGCGAGCTGTCGACCGCGGCGATCACATGCTCGCGGCCGACGGCGTCGGCGAGGCGCGCCGCGAAGTCCAGGTCGAGCTGGCCGCCCTTGAACAGGGCGGACGACACGATCACGTGCGTCGCGCCCAGCGACAACACGTGCTGTGCCCGTTCGATCGAGCGGATGCCGCCACCCACACGGCAGGCCTTTTCGGCGCAGATCTTCCGCATCAGTGGTTCGTTCGCGCCGCGCTCCATCGCCGCGTCGAGGTCGATCAACTGGACCTTGGGGAAGGGGCGGAAGCGGTCGACCCAGGATTGCCAGTCGTCGGTGGCCAGCGCGAGGCGCTTGCCCTGGACGAGTTGCACCACCTGGCCGTCACGAAGATCGATTGCAGGTATCAGCATGTATCTGAGGGTAGGGACGCCTCTCTGAGGCGTCCGAGAGTTGTCGGCAGTCGGCAGTCGGCAGTAAACCGCGCTCGACGGCGGCCGGCCGCGTCCGCGCTACTTCAATCGGACCGGGATCCCGCAGCCGTCCAGATGCGCCTTGAGTTCGCTGACGGCGTGCTCGCTGAAATGGAACACCGATGCGGCGAGTGCGGCATCGGCGCAGCCATCGGTGAAGACGTCGGTGAAGTGCTCGAAGGTGCCGGCGCCGCCCGACGCGATGACCGGGATGCCGACGGCGCGCGAGACGGCCGACGTCATCGGCACGTCGAAGCCGCTGCGGGTGCCGTCCTTGTCGATCGACGTCAGCAGGATCTCGCCGGCGCCGCGGTCGGCCGCTTCACGCGCCCATTCGACCGCGTCGCGTCCGGTTGGCGTCGAACCGCTGCGGACGTAGACGCCGAATCGGTCGCCTTCGAGCTTGGCGTCAATCGCGACGACCACCGCCTGCGATCCATAGCGACGGGCCAGTGACGTGATGAGCGCCGGATTGGCGACCGCGGCGCTGTTGATGCTCACCTTGTCCGCGCCTGCCTCGACGGCCGCTGCTGCATCGTCTTCCGACGCGATCCCGCCGCCCACGGCGAGAGGAATGAACAACTCGCGCGCCACCGTCGACACGGTGCGCGCCATCGTGCGGCGCTTCTCGAGTGTTGCCGTCACGTCGAGGATGACGAGTTCGTCGATGCCCTCGACGTTGTAGCGCTTGGCCAACTCCGCCGGATCGCCCGCGTTGCGGAGCCCCTCGAAGTTCACACCCTTGACGACCTGTCCGTCGCGCACGTCGAGACACGCGATGATTCGCTTCGACAACATCAGCGACTCCCCTCCGTAGGTAGGGACGCGTCGCCGACGCGTCCGTCTCGGACCGCTCGGCGAGCGGTCCCTACCGATTCAGCGACGTCGAGGAAGTTCCGGAGCATTCGTAGACCAGTGTTCCCGCTCTTCTCGGGGTGGAACTGGGCACCGAACACCAGGCCCTGTTCGACGACGCTGGCGAACGGACGGCCATGCTCGGTCGTGGCCACGGTCGCCTCTCCATCAGGCGCGACGTACGAATGTGTGAAGTAGGCCTGCGCATCATCGTCCACGCCGTCGAGCAGTCGTGAGGCGACCCCCGTGCGATGCAGCGCGTTCCAGCCGACGTGCGGCACCTTGAGTGCCGCGTCGCCGGTCTCGAGCCGCACGCATCGACCGGGCAGCACACCCAGGCCGCGCACCGACGGCGCTTCGTCGCTGCCTTCGAACAGCCATTGCTGGCCGAGGCAGATGCCCAGGAGCGGGATGCCGGCGTCGAGTCGCGCATGGATGGCGTCGTGCCAGGCCTGATCGAGCGCCGCGGTCGCCTCGAAGTTGCCGACGCCGGGCACGATGACGGCGTCGACACCAACCAGGTCGGCGGCAGCATCCGGCGTGCGGATCTCTGCCCCGAGCGACGTCAGCGCCTTGCGCACCGAGGTCAGGTTGCCGGCCTTGTAGTCGATCAGCGCGACGATCACAGC
Source organism: Luteitalea sp. (assembly GCA_035503395.1). Taxonomy (GTDB): domain Bacteria; phylum Acidobacteriota; class Vicinamibacteria; order Vicinamibacterales; family Vicinamibacteraceae; genus Luteitalea. Next base: position 477 of record DATJTM010000261.1, on the reverse strand, counting down.
AGGCCCTTCGTACTCGGCAGCGTCTTCGCCAGCTGCTTGTCCTTCGAGCAGGCAACGCGCATCGCCCGCGCGAATGCCTTGAACACCGCCTCGATGCGGTGATGGCTCGACCGGCCGTACATCACCTTCACGTGTACGTTGGCCCTCGCGCCCTGCGCGAAGCCCTCGAAGAAGTCGTGCAGGAGTTCGACCTGCAGGTCGCCGACGAGTCGCACGCGCACGCCGAGATCGACGACCGCGTGTGGCCGTCCGCTGAGATCGACGGCCGCAATTGCCAGCGTCTCGTCCATCGGCATGATGAAGTAGCCGGCGCGGTTGATGCCGACCTTGTTGCCAAGCGCCTGGGTGAACGCCTCACCGAGCGCGATGCCGACGTCCTCGACCGTGTGGTGCTGATCCACGTCGAGGTCCCCGGCCGCCTTCAACTTCAGATCGAAGCCGCCGTGCCGCGTGAACAGCTCCAGCATGTGATCGAAG
>DATJTM010000260.1:0-2747 GCA_035503395.1 Luteitalea sp. | reverse complement strand
TCTCGAGTTCGATGATCACGCCGCGTTCCTCGGCGCTGCCGGCCACCGCCGTCACGGCGGCCTCGAGCATCGGCCCGGGATCGATCAGCTGTCGATCCAGCTGCAGCTTGCCCGACGCGATGCGCGACACGTCGAGCAGGTCGGCGATGAGCTGCGCCTGCACCCGCGCGTTGCGCTCGATGGCCGTCACCGCCCGCGTGACCTCCGGCCCCGCCGTGGACGTCTGCGTGCGCAGCACGTGCGACCAGCCGACCACGGCGTTCAACGGCGTGCGCAGTTCGTGCGACAGCACCGCGAGGAAGTCGTCCTTGAGGCGATTGGCGCGTTCCGCCTCGCTGCGCGCCGCCCGTTCGCTGCGGAGGAGCTGTTCGCGCTCGGCTTCGATGTCACGGCGCTCGGTGACGTCGGTAGTCATCGCCAGGCACGTGTCGGGCACCGAGTGACGCGACAGGTTCCATTCGAGGTGCACGATCCGACCATCGTCGTGCTGCATCGGCAGGACGCCCACCCAGGCGCCCTCGGCCCACACGGCCCGCATGCCGGCGGCGAGCGTGGTCCCTGCCCCGTCGGGCAGGAGATCTGCGAGCCGATGGCCGACAATCTCGTCGCGGGTGCGTCCCAGGTGCCGGCAGACGGCAGGATTGACGTCGAGAAGGATGGTGTCGACGTCGAGCAGCGCGATGCCGGTCGGCGTGCGCTCGAAGACGGTCATGAAACGCGCTTCACTCGCGCGCAGCGCCTCCTCGGCGCGGCGGGTGCGGAGAAACGCGTTGACCGTCGCGACCAGGACCGGCGGCTCGACCGGGTGCGTCATGTACCCGTCGGCACCGGCGTCGAGGCCATGCACCTTGTCGAGGTCGCGGGTGAAGGCGGCAGAGAGGTGGAGCACCGGCGTCCGCGCCGTCACCGGCGACGCCCGCAGCTGACGGCACACCGCGAAGCCATCGAGGTCGGGCAGATCGACGTCGAGGATGACGAGATCGGGACGATGTCCGGCGGCCGTCAAGGCGTCGAGGCCGTTGGCGGCTTCGATCACCTCGAAGCCCGCGGCCCGCAGGACGCGGCTGGTCGAGTACCGGGTCGCCACGTTGTCGTCGACGACCAGGATCAGGGTGGAGACGCCGTTCATCGAACGTGCTCCGTCGGCGGGCCGTCTTCTGGCGGACCCTGCTTCAACTCGCGCGGGATCGTGACCGAGAACGTCGAGCCATGCCCCGGGGTGCTCTCGACGTCGACGCGACCGCCGAGCAGGATCGCGAGCTTGCGGCTCAGGGGCAGCCCCAGCCCGGTGCCGCGCAGGCGGCGCTGGATTGCCGAGTCCACCTGGACGAAGTCGTCGAAGATCACCTGCAGATACTCGGGCGCAATGCCGATGCCGGTGTCGCTGACCGCGAAGGTGACCATGTCACCATCGGCCGCCCGCGCGGTCACGCGCACCTCACCTTGCGTGGTGAACTTCAGCGCATTCGAGATGAAGTTGCGCAGGATCTGCGACAGTTTCTTGTCGTCGGTGAAGACGGCGGGGATGCCGTGCGGCTCCTCGAACACCAGCGACACCGAGTCGGACGACAGAATCGGCTTGAACATGCCGCGCAGCGCCGAGAACAGGTCGACCATCTCGAACCACGCCGGCGAGATGGTGACGCGGCCGGCTTCGACCTTCGCGAGGTCGAGCAGGTCGTTGACCAGTTCGGACAAGTCGGACGCGGCCGTGCGCACGAACTGCACCTGCTTGGTCTGCTCGGCCGTCAGTGGCCCGTCGAGTTCGTCGAGCAGGATGCGCGTGATGCTCTGGATCGAGCCCAGCGGCGTCCGGAACTCGTGGCTCATGTACGACAGGAAACGGCTTTTCAACTCCGAAGCGTCCCGGAGTTGTCGCGCCTGCTCGTCGAGCTCGGCGTACAGCGCCACCACACCCTGGTTGGTTTCGACGAGTTCGCCGCGGAGCGCGTCCAGTTCGGCGCCCTGGCTGGCCAGTCGCTCTTCCAGCGCTGCGATCCGGCCGGCGTCGTCGACGATGCCGGTGGCCGGTCCTGCGGTCTCGTCAGCCATGCCGTCGTTCCTCGCCCGTGTCACGCACGACGACCACCGTGGCATCGTCGCGACCCCGCAGGAAGTCGCGGTGCAGCACGGCCGCGATTACCGAAGGATGCCGTCCCACTAGCCCAGGATAGGCGTCGAGCGACCAGCGACTGGTCAATCCGTCCGAATGCAGCACGAGCAGCGCACCCGGACCCCAGTTGTACTCGAACTCCTGCACCCGTCGCACTTGCGCGCCGATGGTGCCGTTCTGGTTGGCGAGGCCGCGGCTCTGCACACCCAGGACGATGCTGCCGGAAATGTTGCCGACGCCGGCGTACCGCACCGACGTGCCGCTGACGCGCGCCACACCCAGTGCGGCGCCACGCGTGCCCTGTGCCGTCCGATGCGCGCGTTCACAGACCTGCTGCGGTGCGGCGAACGGGTCGGCGTCGAACGCCGATGCCACCGCGTCGGCCGCCGTGCAGGCATTTTCGCCGTGCCCGAGACCGTCGACCATCATCATCGCGAGGCCGTCGGCGCCGCTGACGACGCGCCAGGCGTCGCCGCTCACGGTCTCGTGCGGGGCGCATGTCGCCACGGCTCCCCACGAGAAACGTCCGCGGTGCACGGGAGGATCGGCGACCCTCGCCAGCACCACGGTCCCGGTGCCCGGTGACGAGAACAGGTCGAACTCCGCCGACAGGCGACGCACCGCGCCGAGGCCG
>DATJTM010000259.1:0-4847 GCA_035503395.1 Luteitalea sp. | reverse complement strand
ATCATCATCACGTCGGTCGGCCCACCGGAACGATCCTCCTCGGGCAGGAACCCACGACCCACCAGCGCCGGCACGCCGAGCACCTGGAGGAACTCGTGCGACACCTCCATGCCGGTGAGGCGCTCGGTGCCCCCGGCGCTGCGCAGGTTCTGCGCGACCGGATTCATCAGCAGGATGGCGTCGAACTGCGTCTGGTGTGCGCGCCAGTCGATGAACGCGCCGCCGGAGGCACTGTTGGTGCCACCGTCGGGCCGCGTCTCGAAGATCATCCCGAGGCGATCGGGCGCGGGCAGTGGTACCGGACGCAGCAGCACCGCGTCCAGCAGGCTGTAGATGGCGGTATTGGCGCCGATGCCGAGGGCCAGCGTGCAGATCGCCGCGGCCGCAAAGCCCGGACTGCGACGCAGCAGGCGAACGCCGACGCGCGTGTCCTGCAGCAGTTCGTCGGCCAGGCGGCGCAGCCGGCTGCGCCGCTCGGTGACGGCGTCGATGGGAACGCAGGCCTCGTCATGCGCCTGTGCATTGCCGAACTCGCGGCGTGCCGCGTCGAGCGCGTCCGCGTCGCTCAAGCCTTCGCGCCGCAACTGGTCGACGCGCATCTCGAGGTGGAAGGCCATCTCGTCGGCGATGTCGCCGTGGATCTCGGCCGGCGTCCGCGATGCGAAGCGGAACAGCCGCTTGGTGCCCTTCGGCAGCATGGCGGTGACCTCAGGCGGGTTCGATGACCCGCGACATGGCGGCGGCGTAGCGCTGCCAGCTGGTGACTTCGTCGCGTAGCTGGCGACGTCCGGTCGACGTGAGGCCATAGAACTTCGCCCGACGGTTGTTCTCCGAGACACCCCACTCGGCCGCCACCCAGCCGCGCGCCTCGAGTCGATGCAGCGCCTGATAGAGGGCGGCGTCCTCCATCGAAATCACGGCATCGGTGCGCTCGCGAATCCACCGCGACACCGCATAGCCGTGCGCCGGCCCGTCCTGCAGCGCCCGCAGGATCAGCAGGTCGACCGTGCCCTGAATCAAGGAAAGCGAAGCGTGTCCCATGGTCTCGACCCGTTCGACGGACGGGGCCGCGACAATGTTCCACTAATCATGTGAGGGGAGTCCACCCACGCCGTAGGCGTCGAGCTTCAGCTCGACGCTCCTTCTGACTTCTGACTTCTGACTTGAGACTTCTAACTTTGCCGCTACTTCGCCATGAGCTCGTGCAGCCGGAGGGCGAGCGTGTCGGGCTCGAAGGGCTTGAGGACGATCGCCGAACGGGGGTGGTCGGCGGCGAGCACGGTGTGGTCGGCGTAGCCGGTGATGAACAGGACCCGCAGGTCGGGGCGGACCCGCCTCGCGGCGGCCGCCAGTTCTGGCCCGTTGAGGGCGCCGGGGAGGCCCACGTCGGTCACCAGCGCATCAATCCGCGTGTTGGACTGCAGGACGGGCAGCGCAGCGGCAGCGTCGCCCGCTTCGATCGTCGTGTAGCCGTAGTCGCCGAGGATTTCGCCCACCAGCAACCTGACGGTCGGCTCATCGTCGACGATCAGCACGGTGAGGCCGACGCCGGCGTGCCGCGGCGACACGGCATCGACGATCGACTCGGGCTCCTCGATCAGGCCTTCGTGCCGGGGCAGGTAGAGCGTGACGGTGGTGCCGCGCCCGACGTCCGACTCGATGTGCGCGCTGCCGCCAGATTGCCGCGCGAAGCCGTACACCATCGACAAGCCGAGCCCGGTGCCGCGGCCGGCCGGCTTGGTGGTGAAGAACGGGTCGAACGCCCGGCTTGCGACGTCGGCCGACATGCCGGTGCCGGTGTCCACCACGGCGAGGCAGACGTAGCAGCCCGGTGCCAGCCCACGCGGCTCCGCCTCCGCATCGTCCACACACTCGTTGGTCAGGCGGATGACGATGCGGCCGCCGTCGGGCATGGCGTCGCGCGCGTTGATGGCCAGGTTGAGGAGCGCGTTCTCGAGTTGGTTCGGGTCGACGTGTGCCGCCCACGGCAGCGCGTCGGCCTCGACCGCGACGCGTACGGATGGCCCCACCGTGCGCTGCATCAGGTCTTCGAGATCGCGCACGAGGCGGTCGACGGAGATGGCTCGCGGGGCGAGCGTCTGTTGCCGCGAGAAGGCGAGCAGTCGATGGGTCAGCGTCGACGCACGCCTGGCCGCGTTGCGGGCCAGCCCGATGTACTTGTCGATGCCGTCGGTCCGACCCTGCGCGACGCGCAGCTGCAGCACCCCGAGCCAGCCGGTGATGCCGTTGAGCAGGTTGTTGAAGTCGTGCGCGACGCCACCCGTGAGCTGCCCGACCGCCTCCATCTTCTGTGACTGGCGCAGCTGCTCCTCGGCGTTGGCAAGGGCCGCCGCGGCGGCGTGCTGCTGCGTGATGTCGCGCGCGACGCAGTAGAGCACGCCCTCGTAAGGCACGACCGTCCAGGCCAGGTGACGGAGCGTGCCGTCGCTGGCCCGCAGACGATTCTCGAACGCCGGCCGGTTCGCGGCGGGTCCTGTCTCGGTCGAGCCGTCGCGGTCCTCGTCGGGTACCAGCCATCCGTAGCTGCGACCGACGATCTCCGACGCGTCCCAGCCCAGCACCCGCGTCCAGGCCGGATTGATCGCACGCCACACGCCATCGGGATCGGCCACGCCGAGCATGTCGCGACTCACATGCCAGATGCGGTCGCGCTCGCTCGTCCGCCGTTCGACCGTGGCAGTGAGCTGCGAGTTCAGTGATTCGAGCTCCGCCTGCGCTGCGCGAAGGTCGTGCGCGAGCTGCTCCTGGGCCAGCTGCGCTTCCTTCAGCGGCGTGATGTCGTAACTGACGCCTGGTAAGCGAATGGCCGTCCCGTCGGCGTCGCGCACGACGCGGCCCTGCGCGATGACCCAGCGGATGGTGCCATCGCGCTGCCACAGGCGATATTCGCGACTGAACACGCCAGCTCCCCGCACCGCGTCGTCGATAGCGGCCTGCACGCCGGCGGCATCCTCACCGTGGACGTTGGCGGTGAAGGCCATCAGCGGCGCTCCACCAGCGGCGTCGAGGGGTGGCACGCCATACAACTCGGCGAAGCGCATGTCGGCCGTCACGCGATTGGTGCGCAGGTCCCAGTCCCACGTGCCGACGCTGTTGGAGGCACCGAGCGCCAGCTCGAGGCGCTCCTGACTCTCGCGCAGTGCCCGCTGCGTCACCACCTGCGCCGTGGTCTCGTGGCCCTGGTTGAAGATGCCGACGATGGTGCCGTGTTCGTCGCGGATCGGCGTGAAGCTGTAGTTCCAGTAGGTCTCGTCGATGCCGCCGCCACGAGCCATCGGCAACATCTGGTCGAAGGTGGCAAAGCCGACGCCGCTCGCGAGCACGTCGGCGAACTGCGGCGCGATCACGTCCCAGATGTCGGGCCAGACCTCGCGGGCTGGCCGCCCGAGCGCCCATGGATGCTTGTCCGAGGGGATCGGCGTCCAGGCATCGTTGTAGAGGAGGCGCAGCTCGTCGCCCCAGTAGATCGCCGTCGGGATGCTCGAGTGCAGGCAGATGCCGAGCGCCACGCGCAGGGCCTGCGGCCACTGCTGCGGCGGGCCGAGCGGTGAGTCGGTCCACGCGTGGGCGCGAATCCGCGCTCCCATGTCGCCGCCGCCGTCGAGGAATTGGAGAGGGTCGCCGGCATCGGCGGGTGTCTGCGACGAGTCGACGAGCGAGGTCATGGCGCCACAGGCAGCATACCTGCCCGGCCGCGTGCGCCGGTGTCAGCTGCGGCGGGAGCGGCGCGGCGTTGCCGTCTTCGCTGAGCGCGACCGGGCCGGAGTGGCCATCGTGTGTTCCCACGCCAGCAGCACGGCAGAGCGCGCATCCGCCCGCGTGACGGTCCGCAGATCCATGCGCGTCCACCCTTGCCGCCCCCAGGCACCTGCGGCAGCTTCGAAGGCAGCCGGTGCACTCGCGAGAAGCGTCGCCTGCTCGTCGGGCGGAAGCCGGAGCGTTGCGTGCGTTTCGTCCGCGGTGAGGCCGGCGAACACCCGCCCGCCGGCGCGGAAGTCGGCGTGGCCCATGTGCGCGCCCTCGGCGACGCCTTCCATTCCGAGGACTAATTCGCGAAAGTCGGCACTCGTCATCGGTCTGGGCATGGCCGTCTCCGCGGTCCGTTCACGACTTCGTCTCTCACGCTTCACCGCGCTAGCCCGCCGACGGCGTCCTCCGCATCGGCCCGAGCAGCACGCTGGCCGCGATGCAGGCGGCGCCGAGCAACGTGCCGGTTGGTATCCGTTCGTGGAGCACGAGGGCGCCGAGGCCGATCGCCAGCGGCACTTCGGCGACGCCCATCATCAGCATTGCCGACGGGTCCATGCGGGCCAGGAGCCAGTAGTTCAGGCAGAACGCCACGATCGACGCGGCCCACGCCAGGTAGGCGAGCGCTGCCAGCGATCGCGGCGTCCATGCGGCTCCGAGTGGCGATCCCTCGAACCCGAAGGCCAGCGTCGCGAGCGGCAGGAGACCGGCCGCGTTCTGGATGGCCGCCATGGCGAGCGGCGACACGCGCGCGGCATGCCGCTTCATCCAGACGTAAGCTCCAGCCACGCAGACGGTGCTGACCAGCACTGCGGCGAGGCCGGCGCTCGCGCGGCTGCCCTCGAGCGTCGCTTCACTCCGGAAGACGAGCACCACGCCCGCGAAGCCGAGAAGCACCGCCGCGAACTTGGCGGCGCTCGCGACCTCGATGCGCAGGGCGGTCCCAAGCGCCAGCGCCACGATCGGTGTGGCGGCGAGCACGATGGCGACCAACCCCGACGACAAGTGTTGCGCGCCCCAGTACACCAGCGCGTAATTGACGCCGAGCAGAAGGCTGCCGGCCGCGCCGACTGTCGTGA
>DATJTM010000258.1:0-12295 GCA_035503395.1 Luteitalea sp. | reverse complement strand
GACCCCGAACCCCGAACCCCGACCCGCGAACCGGTAGCGGTGCCCGTGCTGGGAGAGGGCGAAGAGCCAGCGGAACATTTCTCCTGTTGCGGTGTCCAAGCAGTCATCGGTACGCTCAGGAGGTGGATCCACGGTGGCAGGTGAGATCTCGATGAAACCGGTCACGCTCGACTGGGCAGGCGTCAGTGACGCCGAGGCGTCCCTCGTCTCGCGCTGTCTGCACGGCGACGAACTGGCGTGCACTGAACTGGTCGAAGCGCATCAGCGGATGGTCTTCCAGCTGTCCTTCCATCTCCTGGGAGATCGGGAGGAAGCGCTGGACCTGTCGCAGGACGTCTTCCTGACCGTCTTCCGGATGCTGGATCGGTTCCGCGGCCAGTCGGCGCTGCGCACCTGGATCTACCGCATCGTCGTCAATCAGGCTCGCAACCGACAGCGCTGGTGGCGCCGGCGCAAGCAGTCGGCGCAGGTACCGCTGGAGGTGCACGTCTCGGCTCACGGCGATCTGCCGTCGCCCAACGACGACTGCGGCCCCGAGCGACTGCTGCGGCAGAAGGAGCAGGCCGACCGCGTCTGGCAGGCGCTGCGCGAACTGCCGTTCGACCAACGTACCGCCCTGGTGCTGCGGGAGATCGACGGCCTGAGCTACGAGGAGATCGGCTTCTCGCTCGACGTCGCGGTAGGTACGGTCAAATCGCGGCTGGCGCGGGCGCGCCAGTTGCTCCGAGTGGAGTTGCAGCGGTCATGACGACGGTTTCGTGCGCCTCCATGGGAGAGAAGATCTCGGCGTATCACGACGGCGAATTGCCGGTGACCGAGCACCACGAGCTCGTGCAGCACCTGCAGACGTGCCCGTACTGTCGTGCCGAGTTCGAGTCGTTCGATCTGGTTGGCGCGGCGATGCGCCGCACGGCCAGCGACGTGTCGATCGCGATCGGACATGAACCCGCGCTGCACGGCCTGGCCGGGGCGGTCGTCAGTCGCGTGCTGGCCGAGCAGGAGCAGTCCTGGCCGGTGCGCATGCGCGAGGCCTTCGACGACCTGCATCTGGTGTGGGCTGGCCTGAGTGCCACGGCTGCCGTGGTCGTCTGTGCCGGGCTCGCCGCGGCCATCGTCATGCTCGGGCCCACACCTGAGCGGGCGGATTCGCTGCGCGCGATGGTCGTGAACATGGCCAAGCCGGGCACCGACCTCGAGCCGCTGCCACTGGCGCCGGGGATGCAGGCGCCGCGGGTGTCGGCCGAGGCAATCACGCCGTTGATGCTCGTCAACGACCTGACGCTCTCGAAGGACGAGGACGTCGAGATGGCGATTTCCGCGGTCGTCACGCGCGAAGGCCGGATCTCGCAGACCGAACTGCTCGAGGGCACGCCCAACGAGCATCTCGTGCAGTCGCTCGAGGACGTGGCGCGATTCCAGCCGGCGAGCCGGGCCGGTACGCCGGTGGCGGTGAGCCTCGTGTGGCTCGTGAGTCACACGACCGTGCGGCCCGACATCATCAAGCCGCAGTCGGCGCGTCGCGTCGCCACACACATCGCCACGTAGCCGGCGCGGACGACTCCACGCCGCAGCACGGAGGGGCCCATTGTCCTGACGCGGCCCCCACTGCACCCACTGTCGTCGCCGTCGACCTTCAGGTCGACGATCGCGTCGAGCGCCTTGGCGCCCGACCGCTTCGTTGCCGGCCGCGTCGGCCGCTGCACTTCCAGCGTCGCCCCCATCGAATGGGTAGCCGTCGACCTTCAGGTCGACGGTCACGTCGGACGCACGTCAGTGATGTCTTACCGCTTCGACGCTGGCCGGTTCGGCAGCTGCACCTCCAGCGTCGCCAGGTTGGCGAGGCTGTCGGTCGCCCGCAGCACCAGCGGGCCGTCGCCCAGGTCCGCGAGCGGCAGCGTGAAGCGCTCTTTCAACCCGTCCAGCACGCCATCATCGGGAAACACACTGCGCCACTGGCCGCTGGCGAGCAGGACGTCGACGCGATCCAGCGTGGATGCGGCGTCGACCACCTCGAACGACAGCGTCGTCGACGTCGCGGCCGCGACTTTGGGCGCGCCTTCGGCCTGCCGCACCACCGGGTCGTTGGTCGGCGTCGCGCCGTCGCGCACGCGGATCACGGGCGGCGTGTTGTCGATGGTGAGCGGCCCGGCCTCGCGCTCGGCCTGCAGGGCCGTGGCCGGCGGGTTGGCGCGGGCATCGGTGGCGACGACGCGCACGATGTAGCGCGCGTCGGGCAGCAGCGACGTGTCCCACGTGTACACCGTGCCGACGAGATCCTTGGCCAGCAGGCGCCATTCCTCGGCGCCCGTGCGGCGCAACCAGACCTGATAGCGGAGGTCATCGCGGTCGGGGTCGGTGGCATCCCATTGGAACGTCTGGAAGCCTTTCTGGAACAGCCGGCGGCCAACCGCGGTGTTGGTGCTCGTCGGTGTTGCGGCGGCGATGGCCTGATCGCGGGCCGGGGCCGGCGTGGTCGACTGGAAGCCGGCCAGGTCCGGCGGCTCCTGCGTGCCGAATGGCTGCTGAAAGACGACGCCGGGCGGGTGCACGGTCACGCTGGTGAACTTCGGCCGCTGGTTGCGGGGCAGGTAGGTCAGCGTGACGCCGTCGATGGCAGGCGCTCCGGCCAGTTCGACACGCCATTGCAGATAGCGGGCGGCGGGGCTCGCCACCCGGAGGACACCCTCGTCGTCGCGGACCGGTGCCCAGTCGGCCCAGGTGTCGTCGGGCGTGCCCGTGTTGCCGCTGCGGGTCGCAAACGTCACCTGGCTGCCCTGCGGCTGCTCGCCCTCCCAGCGGAGCACACCCCACGTCGCGCCGGTCGTTGCGTCCTTCACGTCGGAGGTGTAGGTGCCCTTGGCGGCGGCGCTGCCGGCGAGTTCGAGGATCTTGCCGGGATTGGATGCGGTCAGCAGGTAGCGATCGCCGGCCGGCACGATGCGCGTCAGCTGCCGCGCCGGCATCTGCGCGACGCGCGCGATGCGAGCCGGGTCGCCATCGAGGGCGTACACGACGCCGTTGTCGGCAGCCACGAGGAGCCGACCCTGTGGCGCGACGGTGATGTCGTACGGCAACTCACCGGTGGCTTCCCAATACGTGTCGATGAGCCCGTCCTTGCCCAATCGGTAGACCGCGCCCTTGGCGGGGCCACTCGGAGTCGTCGCACCGGCGGTGCTGCCACCCGCTGCACTCGCCACCGTCGCGCTGTCGCCGACGGCGACGATCGTGACTTCCGTCGTGACCTGCGGTGTGGGTGTCGGCGACGAGGGGGCGGGCGCGGCGGCCGACGGGCTGGCGGAGGGCGACACGGCCAGCACGTACGTGATGCCGTCGGGGCCCGGACGGATCGCCTGCACCTGCGTGTACGGGCCATCGAGCAGCGCGAACGGCTTGCCGCCGGCTGGAACGCGATAGAGGCGCCCCGGACTGTCGGTGCCCACGAGCAGATCGCCGCCGTCGCCGACGTGCAGTGCCGTGACGTTGGCGGCCGGACTCTCGAAGACAGTCGTGGCGGCGCCGCCGGTGCGGGGCAGCCGATACACACGGCCCTTGGCACCGGTCGCCACGTACACCTGCTGCTGGCGGTCGACGGCCAGCGCCCAGATGTATGTGTCGTCCGGATCGAAGAAGACTGTCGCCTTGCCGTCACGGGCGATGCGGTAGACCTTGCCGTCGGGCGAGGTGCCGGCCAGCAGCGCGTCGCCGTGCCAGGCGAGTGCGTGCACCTGCAACTCCTCGCCGTCCCACAGCACGCGGCTCTTGCCGTCCTGTACCGCGAGCACCTGGCCCTCGTTGCCGGTGCCGACGTACAGCGTGCCGTCCGGCGCGGTCACGGCCGTCCACAGCGTGGGGGAGGCGTCCTCGTGCAGGACACGCACCCCCGGACCAAGCGTCAGGCGTCCCTCGCGGGTCACGGCCACCTGCTCACCGCGCCCCGCCATCCAGTGCTCGCTGCTGGTCACCTCCCAGCGGGCGGGGCCGGCGGCCCGGATCGGCATCGTCGCGACGGCCGCCAGCAGGGCAGCCATCGTCAGGGACCAGCGGGACACGTATGTCATCGATTGATTACGGAACGAGAGGCGTGATGGCGAGGGTGCGCTGACCGGTCGCCACGGCATCGGCGGGCAGTTCCCACTCGCCGAGCACTTCCTGATCGAGGCTCGTGCTGTTGACGCCCGGCGAGGCGCCGAGCACGCTCATGACCGTGCCGGGCAGGGCCGGCAGGTCGCGGCCGTTGACGACCGAGCCGGCGGCGGGACGCGTCAACCGCACGTACCAGCGATCACCGCGCCGCGCCGCGTTGAGCAGCGTGACGAGCTCTTCGACCGAGCGCGCCTGTTCGAGCGAGCGACGCCGGCCCTCGAGCTGCGCCAGCGTGGCGCCGTCGATCACCTGCACCTGCAGCGGACCGGTCGCCGTCGTCGGAATCGGTACCGGCAGCTTGTGCAGGCGAGGCGCGCTGCGGAAGCTGCGCGTCTCGACCATCAGAGTCACGGTGTCGCCGGCCCGCGGCCGGGGCTCGGCAATCCAGGCGCGGTCCAGGCGCGTCGACCGCTGCCGCTCGTCGGTGTCCACCTGCAGGGCGATGCGGCCGATGCGCGGCGTCCCGAGGTCGCTGCGCAGCACTGCCGCCAGCGGCGCCGCCAGCGACGCCGCCGCGCTGATCACCGCGCTGTCGCCACCGAACACGTCGTCCAGCTTCAACGTCGCCTTGCCCACGTCCGCGGTGCCCTTCACGCGGATGGTCGACACCCCGACCTCGCGCTGGTACGACTGCAGCACGTTGGCGACCGACGCAAAGATGATGAGCGGCGAGAAGAGCTGGTCCTCTGCGACATCGAACGAGAACGTGCGAGCCGCGCCGCCGTTGGCCTGCATCGCGACCGACACGGGAATCGTTCGCGGCATCACGCCCAGCGTGCCGCCGATGGCCGTCGCGCGGTCCTGATCGAGTACGCCCATCACCTCGCCCAGCTGTGCGAGCTTGACCGAGTTGAGCAGGCTCGGGATGACGGTGACGACGTGCGCGCGCGTCATCGGCATCTGCACCGGGCCGAGGTTGAAGAACGGATGCCCGAACGCGAGCACGCGGGTGCCATCGACGCTGGTGACCGTGCCGGTTGCGCCGAGGGACAGGTCGCCGCGCGCCAGGCTCACGCCGACCGCGTCGCCGGGGGCGAGTGGAGCCGTGTCGGCGGGAGCAGCACCGGCGGCGGCCGTTCCCGCGCCAACCGAAGCGGGCATGAAGCCGGCGGCGCTGAACGTGTCGGCGAGCCACGAGCCGATCGGCGTCGCGAACCCGCTCATGGCCAGCGGCGTCGCAATCGGCCGCAACATCGGCGTGCTCGTGGCATCCAGACCAACGCCCGGAAGCAGCGCAGACGACACCGGGATGCCCGACCGACCCGCGAAGGCCGACAGGAAGGCCGTGCGAAGGGCGTCGGGCGTGAGCGCCGTATCGAGCGGCAGCGTGGCGACCGTGCGCGGACTGTCGCTGGCGTTGGCTGATGTGGCGTCGGCCATTTCGGCGATCGGCGTGATGCCAGCGATGGGAGCCTTGGCGAACTGACCCATCGAGTAGGCGACGGCACCGACGAGCCGGCCGTCGATGGAGACCGGGCTGCCGCTCATGCCGGCGATGACGCCCGTGTTCTCGAGATTCGCGCCTTCGAGGCGGGCCAGAATCACCTGGCGCTTCGGGCCGATCACGCCGTCGAGCACGCCCAGGATGTGTGCCTTGAAGGCCACCCGTTCCCCGTCGTCCATGCGGGTGACGCCTTCGGCGACCTGGCCGCGACGCAACTCGGCGACCGGAAACGTCGCCAGGCGGGCCGGCAGCGGCACCACGTGGAGCAGGAGGGCCAGGCCCACCAGCAGGAGGCCGCGACGCAGACGAGTCCTTCCAGGGGCAGCGTGAAACACGGCAGGCAAGATGATCGGTTATGACATGCGCTCAGGAGGGGGTCAAGCAACCCGGCCGTCGCGTCATACCGTTGGACGATTGTTGACGACATTCGGACGAGTCTGGTAGCGTCAGCGCGTCATGCGGGCGTTCGCCGCGTTTCCCTTCGTCGCTGGGCAGTCCATTCGCCGCGTCCCGTTCACGGGCCGTTATTGGTGGTGGTCTGGCTCCAACGCCGAGGGGGCGGCCGTCTAGCCGCGCGCACACCAGCACGACTCGAAACGTGAGTTCCTGGCGCCCCTTCGGCCTCCGCCGAAGGGGCGTTTTGTTTTTGTCACCGATGATGCCGACTCCACCCGTTTCGCTCGTGGCCACCCTGGCCGACCTGACCGCCGCGGCGTTGCCCGAGGCGCGCGAGGCGGCGCTGCGCACGGCCGACCTCGTCGAGTTCCGGATCGATCGCCTGCCGGACCTGCCGGTGGCCGAGCTGCTGGGGGCAGCGGCGAGCCGGGCGGTCGTGACCTTCCGGCCGGTGCGGGAAGGCGGCCGCTTCGATGGCGCCGAGGCGGTGCGCGAGGCGGTGCTCCGCGACGCGCTGGTGGCAGGCGCGGCCTTCGTCGACGTCGAATGGGACGCGGCGTTCGGCGATGCGCTGATTGCCGCCTGTCCGGGACGGGTCATCCTGTCGCGGCACGACTTCGGCGGTATGCCGGACGATCTCGACGGGTTCGTGCGGGACATGGCCGCGCGGCGGCCGGCGGTCGTGAAAGTGGCGGTCACGCCGGCCCGCCTCACCGACCAGTCGCGGTTCCAGTCGGTGGCAGCGGCGGTCGCGCCGATGCCGGTCGTGCTCATTGCGATGGGCACGCCGGGGTTGCCGTCGCGCCTGTTGCCGGAACGCTTCGGTTCCGCCTGGACCTACGGCGGCGCGGCGGTGGCGCCGGGGCAGGTGCCACCAGCCGTGATGCGGTCCCGCTACCGCGTCGGCGCACATACGGGGCAGACGAAGGTGTTTGGCGTGGTCGGGCGACCGATCGGCCATTCGTGGTCGCCCACGCTGCACAACGCGGCGTTGCAGGCCCTCGGTCAGGATGCCGTCTACCTGCCCCTCGAGGCCGCCGACATCGATGACGTGCTGGCGTTGGCGGACGTCCTCGACGTGCAGGGGCTGTCGGTGACGGCGCCTTTCAAGCTCGATGCGCTGCGACGGGCGACGGTGGCCGACGATCTCGCACAGCGCCTCGGCGCGGCCAACACGCTGACGCGCGTGGCCGGCGGCTGGGCGGCGCGCAACACGGACGTCGAAGGCTTCCTGCAGCCGTTGCGCAACCGTCTGACACTCGCCGGAGCGCGCGCCGCCGTCGTCGGAGCCGGCGGCGCGGCACGCGCGGTCGTCGCCGGACTCGTCGCCGAAGGCGCGACCGTCACCGTGCACGCTCGGCGTGCCGAGCAGGCGGCGGCCCTGACCGCGCTGGGCGCCAACGTGGGGGAGTGGCCGCCTCCCGCCGGCAGCTGGGATCTGCTCGTGAACACCACGCCGCTGGGGACGGCGCCCGGCGTCGGCGACACGCCGGTGGCTGCCGATGGCCTGGTCGGCGGCGGGCTGGTCTATGACCTCGTCTACAACCCCGGGCACACGCGCCTGCTGCGCGACGCCCAGGCTGCCGGGTGCGACACGCTCGGTGGCCTCGAGATGCTGATCGGTCAGGCCGCCGCGCAGGTTGCGACCTGGCTCGGCGTCGATCCGCCGATCGACGCGATGCGCAGTGCCATTCATGCCGAGGCGCCACAGTTGGCGTACGTGCCGGAGCCCTCATGTCCGCGATGACCCAGACCACCTTCGACGAGTTCGTCGAGCTCGCCCGGCGCGGCACCTTCGTGCCGGTCTGCCGCGAACTGCTCGCCGACCTGCTCACGCCGGTGTCGGCGTTCCTCCGCGTGGCGGAACACTCCGATTACGCGTTCCTGTTCGAGAGCGTCGAGGGCGGCGAGCAGGTGGCGCGCTACTCGTTCCTCGGCAAGGACCCCTTCCTGGTGCTGCGTGCCCGCAACGGTCGCGCCGTGCTGGAGCAGGGCGGCGAAGTCTCCGACCTCGACGAGACGTTCGTCGCGGCGCTGCGCCGGCTGATGGCCGAATACCGTTCACCCTTCGTGCCCGGTCTCCCGCGATTCACAGGGGGCGCGGTCGGCTTCTTCGGTTACGACGCGGCGCCGTGGTTCGAGCCAGCCTTGCAGGGCGTGTGGCAGCGCTACGGCGGCCAGCAGGACCCGCGCGACGAGGCGGCGTTCATGCTGTTCGACACGGTGCTCGCGTTCGACCACGTCAAGCACCGGATCCTGCTGATCGCCAACGCCCGCATCTCGCCGAGCGACGACCTCGAGTCGCTGTACCAGTTCGCCAACGCCAGGCTCGACTTCCTGCAGCGTGAACTCGAGCAGGTGCATGGGCAACCGATCGCCGCAACTGGCACGCCGTCGGCGCCGCCTGTCGTCACCGCGCTGACCTCGCGCGAGGACTTCGAGCAGTCGGTGCGGACGGCGCAGGAGTACATCGCCAAAGGCGACATCTACCAGGTGGTGATTTCGCAGCGCTTCGAGGTTCGGCAGCAAGCAGACCCGTTCACCGTGTACCGCGCGCTGCGGCACGTGAACCCGTCGCCGTACATGTACTTCGTGCGGATCGGCGAACTGTCGATCGTCGGCTCGTCGCCCGAAATGCTGGTGCGCGTCGAAGGCGGCCAGGCGGAAACGCACCCGATTGCCGGGACACGGCCGCGCGGCAAGACGCACGAGGAGGATCTTCGTCTCGGCGAGGAACTGAAGCGCGACGAGAAGGAACGATCCGAGCACGTGATGCTCGTCGACCTCGGCCGCAACGATCTCGGCCGCGTGTGCGCGTACGGCAGCGTGCGCGTGCCGCAGTTCATGTCGCTCGAGCGCTACTCGCACGTGATGCACCTGGTCTCGCGCGTCGTCGGCACGCTGGCCGACGATGCGGATCGGCTGGATGCGCTGGTGTCGTGCTTCCCGGCCGGAACGGTGTCGGGCGCGCCGAAGATTCGGGCGATGGAGATCATCGCGGAGCTCGAGGGGCGTGCGCGTGGCGTGTACGCCGGCGCCGTCGGGTACCTCGACTTCGCCGGCAACCTCGATTGCTGCATCGCCATCCGCACGGTGTGGATGCGTGACGGTCTTGCCTACGTGCAGGCCGGCGGCGGCATCGTCGCCGACAGCCACCCGTCCGCCGAATACGAAGAGAGCCTCAACAAGGCGCGTGCGGTGCTGCGCGCGCTCGAACTCGCCCATTCGCTGGGCCGCCACGCCGGATAGCCATGGTCCTGCTGATCGACAACTACGACTCGTTCACGTACAACCTCGCACAGTACCTGGGCGAGCTCGGCGCCACCGTGGCGGTGCACCGCAACAACCAGATCACCGTGGGCGAGATCGAAGCGATGCGGCCCGATCGCATCGTCATCTCGCCGGGCCCCGGCCGACCGGAGAACGCCGGCATCTCGGTGGACGTGCTGAAGACATTCGGCCCGTCGATCCCGACGCTGGGTGTCTGCCTCGGCCATCAGGCGATGGGCTACGCCTTCGGTGGCACGGTGGTGTCGGCGCCGGTGCTCATGCACGGCAAGACGTCCGACGTGGAACACGACGGCAAAGGCGTGTTCAAGAACATCGCGCAAGGCTTCACGGCGGCGCGGTATCACAGCCTCGTGGTCTCGCCCGACGGATTGCCCGTCGACCTCGAGGTGACGGCGCGGACAGTCCATGACGGCACGGTGATGGGGCTGCGTCACCGCACGTATCCGATGCACGGCGTGCAGTTCCATCCCGAGTCGGTGCTGACCGGCCCTGGTCATCACCTGCTGCGTAACTTCCTGGAGCTGTGATGTTCGCGCCCCTGCTCGAGAAGCTGCAACGTCACCAGGCGCTGACGACCGACGAGGCCACGACGGCGATGGCGGCCATCATGCGTGGCGAGGCCACGCCTGCGCAGATCGCCGGCCTGTTGATGGCGTTGCGGTCGAAAGGTGAGCGGCCAGAGGAACTGGTCGGCCTCGCGCTGGCGATGCGCGCGGCCGCCGTTCCCTTGCCCTCGAGTGCCGGTGAGGTGTTCGATACGTGCGGCACCGGTGGTGACAACGCCGGCACGGTCAACGTGTCGTCGATGGCGGCGATCGTGGTTGCCGCGTGCGGCGTGCGCGTCGCCAAGCACGGCAATCGGTCGGTCTCGAGTCGCAGCGGCAGTGCGGACGTCTTCGAAGCGCTGGGCGTCAACGTCGCCGCCTCGCCAGCTGTGGTGGCGCGGTGTCTTGCCGAAGCGGGCCTCGCGTTCCTGTTCGCGCCCACCTTCCATCCGTCGATGCGGCACGCCGGTCCTGTCCGTCGCGAACTCGGTGTGCGCACGGCCTTCAACCTGCTCGGACCGTTGACCAATCCTGCCGGGACCACTCGCCAGCTCGTTGGCGTGCCGCGCCCGGAACTCACCGAGCTCGTGGCCCGTTCGCTCGGCCTGCTCGGCTCGGCGCACGTCTGGGTCGTGCATGCCGCCGACGGGCTCGACGAACTGTCAACGACCGGTTACACGAAGGTCTCGGAGTGCCGCGACGGGCTGCTCCGCACGTTCTTCGTCCATCCGTCGATGTTCGGCCTGCCGAAAGGACAGCTTGAGGATCTGCGTGGGGACGATGCGGCGTTCAATGCCGCGGTCACGCGCCGCGTGCTGGAGGGTGAGAAGGGGCCCGTCCGCGACATCGTGCTGCTGAACGCCGGCGCCGGGTTGTTCCTGGCAGGCCGGGCGCCCAACGTCGCCGACGGGGTCGGGCTCGCTGCGGCCGCGCTGGACTCGGGGGCTGCCGCGGCGACGCTGGCGAACCTCGTCGCGATCTCGCACAAGACGGTGGAGGCGGAGGCATGAGTGCGCCGTCCGTCCTCGATGCGATTGTTGCCTCCGCCGTGAAGCGCGTCGAGGTGGCTCGGGCACGCCGTTCACTGGCCGACCTCGAAGCGGCCATCGCCGCGACGAGGCCGGCTTCGTTCGTCGCCTCACTCGAGCGACCCGGCATCCGGGTGATCGCGGAGTGCAAGCGTCGGTCGCCGTCGCGCGGCATTCTGCGGCACGAGTACGACCCGGTGACGATCGCCGGTCAGTACGCGCAGGCAGGCGCCGCGGCATGCTCGGTGCTCACCGAGCCGGGCTTCTTCGATGGCGCCCTGGACCATCTCGTCGCCGTGCACGCCGCCCATCCCGCCCTGCCGCTCCTGCGCAAGGACTTCGTGGTCGACGAGTACCAGATCGCGGAAGCGGTCGTCGCGGGCGCCTCGGCGGTGTTGCTGATCGTGGCCGCCCTCGAGCAGCAGGACCTGACCCGCTTGCTGACATACGCGGAGAGCATTGGCATCGACGTGCTCACTGAAGTGCACGACGAGGACGAAGCCCGACGGGCGATCGACGCCGGTGCGGCCATCGTCGGCGTCAACAACCGGAACCTCAAGACACTCGAGGTGTCGGTGGAGACCTCGCGGCGGGTGGCTCCACTGCTTGCCGCCGCGCGTGTGCGCGTGGCCGAGAGCGGTCTGCGGAGTGGGGCGGACCTGGTTGCTCTGCAGGCCCATGGCTACGGTGCGTTCCTGATCGGTGAGCGGTTCATGACCGATGAGAATCCCGGCGAGAGTCTCGCCGGCGTGCTCGCGGACGCGGCGGAGGCCGCTGCAACGTCATGACGCGGATCAAGATCTGCGGCATCACCTCCACCGACGATGCGCTGCTCGCGGTGGAGGCAGGCGCCGACGCGATTGGCCTGATCTTCTGGTCGCGAAGCAAACGTGCCGTGGATGTGGCGCGCGCCGAGGCGATCACGCGGGTGCTGCCGTCGCTGGTGACGCGGGTGGGCGTGTTCGTCGACGAGACGCCTGAACAGGTGCAGACGATCGCCGACGCGGTGGGCCTTTCCGCGGTGCAGTTGCACGGCAGCGAGGCCGTGGACGACTGGAGCCGCTTCCCACGACCGATCGTCAAGGCGATGGTGGTCGATGGCTATGACGACAGTCCGTGGAAGACGGCGCCGGCGCAGATCCTCGTCGATGCGCACGACCCGGTCACCGTCGGCGGCACGGGTCGGACGATCAACTGGACGGCGGCGGCGCGCATCGCGGCGACGCGGCCGCTGTTGCTGGCCGGTGGGCTGACGTCGGACAACGTCGCCGAAGCGATCGCTGCGGTGAGGCCGTGGGGTGTGGACGTGGCGTCCGGAGTCGAACGGGCGCCAGGGGTGAAGGACGCGGCACGCGTGCGTGCGTTCGTGCAGGCGGTGCGAGCCGCCGATGCGGCGGGGGACAGGGCTGGCGCAGCCAGCCAGTCGCACCCGACAGACGACAGGAATC
>DATJTM010000257.1:0-2623 GCA_035503395.1 Luteitalea sp. | reverse complement strand
GGGGATCCAGTTGGCGGTGTTCATGTCGTGCGTGCGCCGGCGCTCGTCGCCGGTGTTCTTGCGCAGGTCCAGGAACTCCTCGACGTCGATGTGCCACGGCTCGAGGTAGGCGCAGACGGCGCCCGCCCGCTTGCCACCCTGGTTGACGGCAATCGCCGTATCGTTGGCGACTTTCAGGAAGGGCACGATGCCCTGTGACTCACCGTTGGTGCCGCGGATGCGGGCGCCGAGCCCGCGGACGCGCGTCCAGTCGTTGCCGAGACCACCGGCGTATTTCGAGAGCAGCGCGTTGTCGCGAACCGCGCCGAAGATGCCGTCCAGTTCGTCGGGCACCGTGGTCAGGAAGCACGACGACAGCTGTGGCCGCTGCGTGCCGGCGTTGAACAGCGTGGGCGTCGAGCACATGAAGTCGAACGACGACAGCAGGTCGTAGAACTCGATGGCGCGCGCCTCGCGGTCGTCTTCCCGCAGCGCGAGCCCCATCGCCACCCGCATGAAGAAGGCCTGCGGGAGCTCGAACCGGGTGCCGTCGTGGTGCAGCACGTAGCGGTCGTACAACGTCTGCAGCCCGAGGAACTGGAAGCGGCGATCGCGCGCCGGCTGCAGCGCGGCGGCAAGGCGCGCGAGATCGAACGACGACAGGTCCGGTGCCAGGAGGCCGAGTGCCACGCCCTTGTGGATGAATGCCGGAAAGTAGTCGCCGGTCACATCGGCGGTGCGCGGCTCACCCATGACGAACGCCGTGGCCTCCGCGGTCAGATCCTCGAGCAGGAGGCGGGCGGCGACGTAGGTGTAGTCCGGATCGACGTCGATCAGCACCCGCGCCGCCATCACCGTCGCGAGCCGCAGATCGTGCTCGGGGATGCCGTCGTAGACATTGCGGCGGGCGTCGGCGTGCAGGCGATCGACCGACACGTCGGGCAGGCCCTCGCAGGCCAGGGCGATGCCGCGGCGCCACGCCACATCGTCCAGTGGCACGTGCGATCCATCGGGGCGACGGACCGTCAGCGGCGGCAGCACTGGCGGCGCGACCTCGCGCGACCGTCGGGCGTCGGCGCGCGCCTCGCGGTACAGCACATACGCGCGAGCCACCTTGTGGTGACCGGCTCGCATCAGCGACAGCTCCACCTGGTCCTGGATGTCTTCGATGTGGAGAGCCCGCGCCCCCGCCGCGCGTCGCTCGAGCGCGCCCGTCACGGTCGTCGTCAACTCGGCGACGACGTCGTGGATGCGCGTCGAGCCGGTCGCCGTCGGCCCTTCGACGGCGAGAAAGGCCCGCGCGATGGCCGTGCTGATCTTGCTGGGGTCCCAGGTCCCGGTCGCGCCCGAACGCTTGATGACGCGGAGTTCGGACGTGGACGCAGGTGGAGCGGGGACGGACGATGGAGCGGTGACGATCGAACCAGGCATGCGGCTTCTCCTCGATCGGACGGGGAGGAGACGCCGTGCCACCGTCAACGCCGGACGGCGGGCCGCATGAGGGCAGGCGCACTCGGGGATCCCCGCCCGAGGACGAAACAACGGCTCACGGCAGGTCTCCTGGCTTGCGGGTCATCACACGGCCGCCGGCCTTCCCGGTGACACGGTCACCAGTGGCATCTTCAGGCGGAGTGCTCGCCGCTCACAGTTGCGGAGTCAGCTCCGGACTAGTCGCGACGGGCGCGACGCACCGGATTCCCTCTTTCGCCCGATCAGGATGATCGGCGACCGTGAACGCAATATGTAGTATCACGGCTGCTGGGATTGTCAATATCTGGACATCGCAGCATCGGCGTGCCGAGGCTATTCGAAGGGGGCCGGCGGCAGGCCCTTGGCCACGGCGCGTATCTGCGCGGCGTGGCGATCCTCGTGGGCACCGAGGAAGAGCATCCACTGATAGAGGTTCATGGGGCCGAGCAGGTGATGTGCCGCGACGACGTCGCCCAGGGCCAGCCCATCGGCGCCGCGCAGGGCAGCCAGGGTGGCGTCGCGGGCCAGCGACAGCTGCGCCCACGCCTCGTCGGCGTCGAGTGCTCCACTGGGCACTCCGGCTTCGGTGGTGAGGATGCGCCGGCTGCGGTCGGCAACCAGCTTGAGGTCGAACGATGTGAACAGCGAACTGTGGTCGTGTTCTTCCGCCAGGCCACCACTGCGCGCCTCGGCGAGACGCTGGACGAACAGCGCGGTGACGCGCGTCTCCACGAGCGCGAGGTGTTCGAGCACTTCGGCAACCGACCACGAGTCCGGCGCGGGACGCTGGCGGCGCCGATCGGGTTCCACCGTTTCGACGGCGATGCGGAGCACCACCCGGCGGGCCTCCAGGTATTCCACGATCTCGCGGACGCGCGGGTGCATCCGCGCATTCTACCGGGCCACGTTGGAGGCTGGGCGATCGAGGGGCGACAACGAACGAGCGCGACACCGAAAACGGGGAAGTGATGCCGCGCCCGCCCGTGACGTGCCATGCAGCCTCGGCCTGGGAGCCTCGACCAGCGCGTCACCGCTGACGATCGCGCCGAAATGCGGCCGGCGTAAGCCCGTCGAGAGTCACGCGCGCATGGCTCGATCGAGCCACCCGGCCGGTGCGACCTGACTGGTACGATCACGGCAGCCACCCACAGACAAAGTTGAAAGGGCGAAAAGT
>DATJTM010000256.1:0-11125 GCA_035503395.1 Luteitalea sp. | reverse complement strand
GAACAACCCACACTCGGCCGGCTCGGTGGCGACCACTCGTCCAGCGGCTCGTCATCGTCTGCATCGTCTTCGATGCGGGTCAACGAGGCCGGCACCAGGCTGGAGTCGAGCGCCCCGGCCGACCGCAGCAGGCCGGCGCCCAAAGTGACGAACAACGGGTCGTCACTGGCGTCCATCTCCACCGTCGAGGCAAACACGCGACAGCGCGACGTGAGCGGACACCGTTCGCACCAGCGGTCGCAGTAGTTGAAGATGCCCACGATGTAGCCATCGAGCAGTTCCATGCACGTCCTCTTGGTTCGACTGGCTGACTACCAGAGCAACGTTCGCGCCAGCGTTGGCGCAGCGCGGCCCCGCGGAATCGCGGTCGATGCACGTGCATGGATCGCGGGAAGTGCACTTCACGCGAGGCCACGGCACGCAGGAACTGCGATCAGGCCAGCATCGCGGGCCGGGCGGCGGCATCGATCGCGCCGCCGATCTCGTCGACGATCGCCGGGATCGCGTCGATGTCCGCAGCCGACGTCCGGAAGTTCACCAGGCACGCCCGCAGCAGGTAGCGCTCGTGGACGATGGCGTTGGAAACGAAGAGTCGCCCACCTGTCTGGAGACGCTCGAGGAGGGCTTCGTTCAACGTGTTCAGGTACGTCGCCACGGCCGGCTCATGCCACCGCGCGGCGAGATCCTCGGGCACATACCGGAACGTCGTGATGCTGAGGTGGTGCGAGCACGCGTCGAGGCGAGGGTGCGTCGACACGACGTCGAACAGCCGGCGGGCCAGCGCGATGTCGTCGCCGATCATCTGGCGGTAGCCAGCGACTCCCGCCTGTTGCAGCATCAGCCACACCTTCAGCGCGCGGAACCCTCGCGAGTTCTGTGGCCCGAGGTCCACGAAGTTGGTCCCGTGGTCATCGTCGAAGTGGTAGTACGGCGGATGGTACGAGAACGCGTCGCGCAGGCAGGCGGCGTCGCGGACCAGCACGCAGCCCGCCTCGAGCGGGGCGTAGAGCCACTTGTGCGGATCCACCGCCACCGAATCCGCCAGGTGCAGGGCCTGGAGGTCGTGCGGTGTGCCGTCCACGGCGGCGGCCGGCGCGCCGTAGGCACCATCGACGTGGAACCACACGCCGAATTCGCGGCAGACGTCGGCCATCGCGAACAGCGGGTCGACCACGCCGGTGCTCACCGTGCCGGCCGTGCCGACGACGAGCATCGGCACGTGGCCGCTGGCGACGTCATCGGCGATCGCGGTGCGCAGCGCTGCGACATCCAGCCGCTGATCCTTCGTCGATGCCACCCAGTGGATGGCGTCGGTGCCGAGGCCACAGATGTCGGTCGCCTTCTGCAGCCACGTGTGCGTCTCTGCTGACGCGTACACCTTGAGGCGCCTGGCGTCGCGACCGCCGACGCCGCGAGCGCGCACGTCCCAGCGCCGACCGACCGCGGCCCGCGCCGCGAGCAGGCCGACGATGTTCGCCATGTTGCCGCCGCTGACGAACAGACCCGCCGCGTCGGAGCGGTATCGGAGCAACTCGCCAATCCACCGTACCGTCTGGGCCTCGATCTCGCTGGCCATGGGCGACAGGCGCCACGCCCCGACGTTGGCGTTGATCGCGGACGCCAGCAGGTCGCCGAGCATGCCGAGCGGGGCGGGTGCCGCGGTGATGTAGCCCAGGAACTTCGGGTGGCCGTTGAAGAGCGAGTGCTCGGACAGCAACGTCACGGCGCGCTCGAGCAGCCGCGCTGGATCGTCGCCGTTCTCGGGCATGGCGCGGTCGCGCCCGAGCAGATCGCGCAGCGCCGCCGGACTGTTGCCAGAGGTCACCGGGCGATCGCTGATGCCGTCGAGCACCGTGGCCAGCGATTCCACGAGCGAGTGACCGAGACGACGAAACGCCTCGCCATCCATGGCGAGCGCCGCATCGCGCGTGGCAGAGCTTTGCGTCGGCTGAGACATGACGGTGATGGGGTCGAGATAGTACATGGTCGAGCGGCGTGAGTGGCAGACACAAGGACGCCTGTCTCAATGAATCGAAACGCGTCCGACAGACCCGACAACCACGGCTCCGCTGACGGCTTTCGACCTCCTCGACCTTCTTGCACTTTCGCCCTCCCGCACGGTCCCCTGCCCCGAGCCGGTTGCCGACTAGCCATCCCGACTGCCCACTGCCGACTGCCGACTGCCGAGCGTGCTACCGTGCCCGGATGGCCCTCACCGCAGCGTTCCGTTCCCTCGCATTGCCGGCCTGCCTGGCCTGCGCCACCACGCTCGTCGTTGCCCGGCCGGCCGACGCACAGGGCGTGGCGACGGCACCGACGGCTGCTTCCGATGCGGCGGCGCGCTGGTTCTCGCATGTCGAGGTACTCGCCGACGACAGCATGCGAGGACGGGAGACCGGCAGCGCCGAGCACGTCAAGGCGGCGGAGTACGTGGCGGCGAAGTTCAAGGCCGCAGGCGTGACGCCCGGCGCGGCTGGCAGCTACTTCCAGCCCGTGGCGTTCACGTCACGCACCATCGACGAGTCGCGTTCCAGCCTCACGCTCGTGGTCGACGGCAAGCCAACGCCGGTCGTCCTCGGCGAGCAGGCGTACTTCGGGCTCCGGCTCGCACCGGCGCCGAGCGTGGACGCAGGCCTGGTGTTCGGCGGGAACTGTCTGCAGGTGCCCGAGATCGGCCTCGACGACTTCTCCGGCCTCGACCTCAAGGGCAAGGTCGTGGTGTGTATCGCCGGCAGTCCCACCAACGTACCCGGCGCACTGAGCGCGCACTATCAGTCGGCCTGGGTGCGGGCCGACGCGCTGCGCCGCCTGGGAGCGGTTGGCCTGATTGCCATTCCCAACCCGAAGAGCACCGACGTGCCCTGGTCCCGATCGTCGGCGAGCCGCCTGAACGCATCGATGACGCTGGCCAATCCGGCGCTTGGCGACGCCAACGGCATGCAGGTCTCGCTGACGTGGAACCCCGCGCACGCCGATGCGCTGCTGGTCGGAACGGGACACACCGTTGCGTCACTCATGGCGCTGGTCGACGCCCGGCAGCCACTGCCGCACTTCCCGCTGGCGCCGACGCTGCGCGCCACAATCGCCGTGAATGCGCAGAAAATCGAGTCGCCCAACGTCGTCGGGCTCGTCAAGGGCAGCGACCCGAAGCTCGCCGGCGAGTACTTCGTGCTGACGGCGCATCTCGATCACCTCGGCGTCGGCGCTGCCGTCAACGGCGACGCGATCTACAACGGCGCGATGGACAACGCGTCTGGCATCGCCACATTGATCGAGACCGCCGCGACCGTCGCTGCCGCCAAACCGAAACGCTCGGTGCTGTTCGTGGCGGTGACGGCGGAGGAGAAGGGGCTGCTGGGATCGCGCTACTTCGCCACCAACCCCACCGTGCCGCGCGCGGCGATCGTCGCCAACCTGAACATGGACATGTTCCTGCCGCTCTACCCGCTCAAGACGCTGATGGTGCTCGGTCTCGACGAGTCGGAGCTGGGCGACGATGTGCGAGCGGTGGCGAAGGAACGCGGCCTCGCCGTGCAGCCTGACCTGCAGCCGCAGCGGAATCGCTTCGTGCGCAGCGACCAGTACTCGTTCATCCGTGAAGGCATTCCGGCGCTGGCGATGAAGGTCGGCTTCGAGCCCGACTCGCCGGAGGCGTTGATCGACGCCGCCTGGACCCGCGACCGATACCACGCGCCGTCCGACGATCTGCAGCAACCGATCGACCGCAGCGCCGCGGTCGGTTTCACCGAAGTCGTCGGGCAGCTGGCCCTGCGGATCGCCAATCGCGACACGCGACCGGCCTGGAAGCCAGAGAGCTTCTTCAAGCGCTTCGTCCACACCGGCGCCTCGGCGCCGAGTGCCGCGCACTGAACGGTGATGCGGCGACGCAGCTTTCTCGGAGGGGTCGCCGCTGCCAGCGGCATGGCGGTCGTCACGTCTGGCGTGGTGGACGCCGCCGTGCCTCCGCAGGGCACATCATCGAAGAGCGGGGGATCGATGTACGGAGTGATCGGGAAGATGACTGCCACGCCTGGCTCGCGCGACGCGTTGATTGCGATCCTGCTGGAAGGCACGACGGCCATGCCGGGATGCCTCAGCTACATCGTGGCGCGTGACGTCGACGATGCCGACGGCATCTGGATCTCGGAAGTGTGGGTGAGCGAGGCGCATCACAAGGGCTCCCTCGCACTGCCCGAGGTCAAGGCCGCGATCGCCAAGGCCCGCCCGATCATCGCCGGCTTCTCGAACCGCGTCGTCACGTCGCCGGTCGGTGGCGTCGGCCTGCCGGCCGTGCGCGGCTAGCGCGGCACCACACCATCTGATGGCCCACCGCCGGCCATGCACCTCGCAATCACCAGCCTTCAGGTCGCCCGAAGCCTGCAGCGAATTTGGGTAAGGACGCGCCGCCGGCGCGTCCGTTTTCGTCGGACGGCTCGGCGAGCCGTCCCTACCGATCATGTTGCAGCGTGAGGTCCCGGGAAGCCCGCGCGAAGCGGCGTCAGCGTTCGCTGCCCATGTAACGGCCAAACTCCGGGAAGTACCGCTCGATGACCGGCAACTCGAAGCGCGCGAGGATCGCCGTGCGCGGCTCGCGCGCCAGCAGGAACGAGAACGCGGCCTCGAGCAGTTCCTCCGCCGTCGCGCCCGGGGCATAGTGCCAGACGTCGCTCGGCATCACCGTCACCATGTGGGTGCTGCTGCCGGTCTCGTCGCTCACGAACACGCGATAGACGTTGCCTTCTTCGTGCGTCACGTCGATGGTCATCACACACAGCCTACAGGCGACGGCCGGCAGCCTGCCTGTACCCAGCGACCGCCAGGCTACGGCCTTCAGGCGACGGGCTACCTGTCGCGGCCACTTCTGACTACCGACTGCCGACTACCGACTGACTGCCGACTGCCGACTGACTGCCGACTGCCGACTGCCGACTGCCGACTGCCGTTATAGTCCCTGACATGTCAGACCCTGTTGACGTGACGCGGCGCTCGTTTCTCGACACCCTCGCCGGCGTGCCGGTGGCGGCGGCGCTCGGTGGTGGTGTGGCGCGCGCGCAGGCGCCGGCCGGCGCGAGCGCTCCTGGAGCGCCTGCCGATCTGCCACGGCCGACGACGGTCAGCGGCGCGGACCTCGGCGCGAACTTCGGCGCGGTCCAGCGGCTCGACACGCAGACGTCGTATCCCGGATCGTTCCTCTCCGGACGCTTCTCCACCGTCGACGCGTTCACGACGGCGGGCCGCACCGCGATTCTCGATGCGTACGGGTACCGGCCCGCGCCCGTGGCACCTGCCGCCGAGATCATGGACCGGTACGAAGGCCCCGACTACATCCGAGAGAAGGTGGTGTTCTCGACGACGCCGACGTTCCGCGTGCCGGCGTACGTGTTCATCCCGAAGGGCCTGCGGGGACGGGCACCGGCCATCGTCGACCTGCACTCGCACGGCGGCATGTTCCTGTTCGGCAAGGAGAAGATCATCGACTTCGGGCGCAACCACCCGGCGATGACGACCTACCATGCGGGCAACTACGAGAGCCGGCCGACCGCCACCGAGCTGGTGCGTCGCGGCTACGTGGTGATCACGATCGACGCGTTCATGTTCGGCGAGCGTCGCGTGCTCATGGACGCCGACCTGCCGGTCGGCTGGGATCGCGCCACCTACGACGTCGAGACGGTGACGCGCCTCAACCGCGTGTGCGCGTCGAAGGAGTCCACGCTGGCCAAGACGCTCACCGTGCTCGGCATGAGCTGGCCAGGCATCGTCGCGTGGGACGACATGCGCACGGTGGACTATCTCTCGAGCCGTCCCGAGGTCGATCCGAAGCGCATCGGCTGCGTCGGCGTGTCGTTCGGCGGCTGGCGCTCGCTCTTCCTCTCGGCCCTCGACTCGCGCATCGCCGCCGGCTGCATCGTCGGTTTCATGTCGACCATTCGTCCGATGCTGCAGCGGCACGTGGACACGCATTCGTGGGTCCACTTCGTCCCCGGCCTGCATAGTCATCTCGATCTGCCAGATGTGGCCAGCCTCAACGCGCCGCGACCGCTGCTGATCCAGCAGTGCTCGAAGGACGCGCTGTATCCGCTGGCCGGCATGCAGGAGGCGGTGAAGAAGGTCGGCGACGTGTACGCGAAGGCCGGCATCGCCGATCGGTTCACGAGCCAGTTCTACGACGTGCCCCACATCTTCAACCGGCAGATGCAGGACGATGCCTTTGCCTGGTTCGAGAAGCAGCTGAAGCCCCGCGGCTGAGTCGCGTGGTGGCGTCGGCGCGAGTATGCTGCGGCATGCTCCAGCCACTGCTGCGCGTCGCGACGGCGGCGCTGATCGCGGGTGCGTGCATCGCGACCGGATCGGCACAACGCAACGGCGTCCGCGTGTGGGCCACGCACGACGGCACGAAGGTCCTGCGCGACGACCTCGCTCATCCCGACCGGAACGGCAACGCGGTCTGGGACGGCAAGGCCGTCCGGCTGGTGTCGGGACGCAACGAGACGATCGCGTTCCAGGTCATCGTCGAAGCCGCCTCGAGGGCCGCGTCGCTGGAGGTCTCATTGGCCCCGCTGGTCGGCTCGACGGGCGCGGCTCTCGACGCGTCCGTCGATGTCATGGCCGAGCACTATCTGCACGTCACGCAACGCACGCGCGCCACGTGGGTGTTCCGTCCGGACACGCCTGCCGCCCCCTCGACGCCACTCGGATGGATTCCCGTCGCGCTGGTGCCGTCCAGTGTTCCCAGCGGTCGGGCGTCGTCGGTCGCCGCGCAGCAGACCCAGGCGTACTGGGTCGAACTGCATGTCGCACGGTCGGCGGCACCAACCACGTACCGAGGGCACGTCCAGGTCCACGCGGATGGCGCCACCACTCGCGTGCCCGTGGAACTCGAGGTGCTCGACGTCACGTTGCCCGACGTGCCGACGCTGCCGACGATCGTCTACTACGAGCGATCGCAGACCGACCTGTACCACGGGCGCAACATGGATCGCGAGTACCACCAGTTCGCGCACCGGCATCGCGTCGAGTTCACGCATGCCTACGACGACGCGACCGTGGCCGCGGCGCGCAGCCGCTTCGACGGAAACGCGTTTGCCCGCCGTGTGCCGGCCAGCTATGCCGGTCCCGGGCTGGACACGGGCAATCGAGTCATCCCGCGCACGTTCTATGGTCCGGGCCGCGATTTCGACACCGATGAATCGGCGCGTACCGCCCTGCAGCGATGGAAGACCTCACTCGAAGGGCTGACACCGCTGCTGACGTTCGTCTACCTGCCCGACGAGCCGACGCCGCCACAGTTCGCGCGCGTGAAGGAGATCGGCACGCGGGTCAGGAACGCGGCGCGCGGGATGGGCTCCCCGGTGAAGACGTTCGTGACGCACGGCTACACGCCGGAACTGGCCGACGCCGTCGACATCTGGGCCGCAGTGCCGGCGCACTACGACGTCAAGCGAGCCGCCGAGGAGCGCAAGGCCGGCAAGCAGATGTGGTTCTACAACGGCGGTCGTCCGCAGATGGGCGCAATCATCGTCGACGCACCTGCCACCGATCCGCGCGTCGTCGGTTGGGCGGCGTTCCGCCATGATGTCGACGGCTACTTCTACTGGCATGCCAACCACTGGCGCCACAACAGCCAGAAGAAGATCGGCGATCGTCACCAGAACGTGTGGGTCGACCCGATCACGTTCGACAACCGCGCCGAGGGCAAATCCGACAACGGCATCATCAACGGCGACGGCGTGCTGGTGTTTCCGGGCGAGGACGTGCTGCACCCGGATCAGAACCGCAACCACAAGGGACCGATCGACACGATTCAGTTCGCCAACCTGCGGCGCGGGCTGCAGGACCACATGCTGCTGACGATGGCGCGTGCCAAAGGGCTGAACACCGAGGTGCAGGCGGCGCTGGACGCGGTGGTGCCTCGCGTGCTCTCCGACGCCGGCGAGCGCGTCGGCTTCTCCGAGGACGGCAACGAGTTCGAACGCGCGCGACAGTCGTTGCTGCGCGCGTTGGCGCGACGGTGAAGGCCTCGGGGTTGCAGCCGTCGACCTTCAGGTCGACGCGAGATGCCTCGCCCGTCGACGGGCGCCTCGGAGAGGGCCCGCACCCTCGGGAGAGCTGTGGACGACTATCGAAGGCCGAAGGCCGATAGACGAAGGCCGGATTCCCCCGTCTAGACGACGGTGACGTCGAGGCCTCTGGCGCGTAGCTGCGTCACGATCCCCGGGTCCACCGCATCGTCGGTGACGACGCGTTGGACGCTCGACAGCGGACCGATCACCGACAGGCTGCGCCGCGTGAACTTGCTCGCATCCGCCACCAGTGTCACCGTGCGCGAGACGCGAATCATCAGCGCGTTGAGCTGCGCCTCGAGCACGTCCGGTGTGGACATGCCGGCCTCGAGATCGACGGCGTCGACACCCAGGAACAGATGATCGGCGTTCAGGCCACGCAAGACCTCCTCGGCCTGCGGCCCGACGGTCGACTGTGACAGGTGCCGCAACATGCCGCCGAGCATGATGACGCGCACGTACGGCAACCGCGCGAGCTCGGCGCCGACGTTCAGCGCCGACGTCACCACGGTGAGCGAGTGCAGGCCCTGGAAGCGGATGTGCCTGGCGACTTCGGCCGCGGTGCTCCCCGAGTCGATGACGATCGTCTCGCCGTCGCGGATCAGCGCGGCGGCGGCGGCCCCGATGCGGACCTTCTCGGAGTGATGACGACGCGCCTTGGTGCCGAGCGGCAGGTCGACGGCATCGAGCCGGAGCGCTCCGCCATGGGCCCGCACCAGATCGCCGGCGGCGTCGAGCGCGGCCAGGTCGGAGCGGATGGTGACGGCCGACACGTCGAAATGGCGGACCAGTTGCTCGACGGTGACCCGATCCTGCGCGCGCAGCATCTGGAGGATCTCGCGGCGGCGCTCCTCGACCAGTGGGCGCGAGTGGTCGGCTGGCATGGCGGGACGAACGCGGCCATTGAAGCAGCGAAGGACGCGCGGGTCAACCGCGCGTCCCGGCCACATCAGAACGTGAGACGCAGCCCCAGCGTGATCTGCCGTCCGAGTGCAAACCCCTCGGCGTTGCCGGTCTCCACCATGGTGTTGGTGACGCCATTGTCACGGATGCCGTTGATCAGGTAGTCGGTCAAGTTCAGCATCTGCGACTGCGGGCTCACCAGGAACTGCGGGTGGTTGAAGGCGTTGTCCAGCGTCGCCCGGAACTCGGCCCGGAAACCGTCCTTGCGCACGAGGTCCTTGTAGAGACCCATGTTCACGACCCAGGTCCCCGGCCCCTTGATGATGCCGCGCTTCGCGTTGCCGATCGTGCCGGGCGCGGGCAACGCGAACGCATCGAGGTTGAACCAGTTGCCCGGTTCACGGGCGCCGCTCGGGTCGCCGACCACATCCGGCTTCCACGCCTCGCCGAATCCGTTGATGGTGTCGTAGGCCTTGCCGGTGTTGGCCGGGAAGAGCGGGTCGGTGCCATACGAGAAGTAGGGCGTCAGGAAGTGGCCCGACCGCGCCTGAACGATCGTCGACACGGTCCAGCCGCCGGCGAGCGTGTCGAGCCAGGCCGGCATGCCCGAGAAGTACTGGCGATCGCGGCCGAACGGCAACTGCCACGCCGCGTTGAGCACGAGGCGGTGGCGCGTCACGTTCGGGTCAGGGCCGCGGTCGGCCTCGATGTCGTACGGGTTGTACTGGATGACACCGAGCGACGAATTCCCCAGGTCAGGCGCGTTGCTGTCGCTGTAGGCCAGCGTGTACGCCGCTTCGAACTGCAGCCCGCCCAGGAAGGGACGACGCAGTTCGAGTTGCATGGCGTCGAATCGCCCCTCGCCGGCGTTCTCCACCATGTTCAGGAATGCGCCGAGGTTCGGGTACGGCAGCCGGTTCAGCATCGTGGCGTCGTTGGGGTCGAAGAAGGTCGTGCTCGGCGCCACCGTGTTGATGTCGCGGTTGACGAGCAGCTTCTTCATGCGGCTCCCCATGTAGGTGGCGCGGACGCCGAGGCTGCCTGGCAGTTCGCGCTCGAGGGTCAGGTTGTACTGGATGACCTCGGCGCTCTGCAGGTCGACGTCGACGCCGTTGACGCCGAAGCCGGGGCTGGTCACCAGCGAGCCGGTCGAGAAGGCGCGCGTGTAGGACGGGTTGTCACGCGTAATCGAGTAGCGGAACGGAGCCCTCGACAGCGCGTCACGAATGCCCTGCGCCGCCTGCGTCGGGTAGAAGTACCCGACGCCGCCACGCAACACCGTGCGGTTGCTCTCGTCGAGCCGCCAGGCGAAGCCGACGCGCGGGCTCCAGTTGTTGGTGTCGTTGTTGACCAGCCCGCGCGAGACGCCGATGTCGCCGGCGACCACCGTCGGCACCGTCGCACGGGCGCCAGGCGCGAGGTAGTCGGTGATGGCCGCGGTCGGCAGGATCAGGCTGGCCGTCGCCGGGTCGAAGTTGATCAGCAGGTCGTTCTTCTCGCGGAAGTTGCCGAGCACCTCGTAGCGCAGGCCGAGGAACAGCGTCACGCGATTGCTGACCTTCCAGTCGTCCTGGACGAAGCCGGCCCACTCGTCGGCGGTCGCCTCCAGCGGCCGGCCGCCCCGCGTGTTGATTTGCGCCGCCGACCGGAAGGGCGCGCCGAGCAGGAAGTCGGAGTACGCGTTGCCCGTCGCCGATCCGTTGAAGAGGAACTGGCCGCTGCCCTCGTTGGCGCCGGCGGAGAAGCCATCGAGAATCTTGTTGCGAGACCAGGCGCCGCCGATGCGCAGCGAATGACGGCCGGTGACCCACGTCACGTTGTCACTCAGCGAGAACGACGTCGTCTCGATGTCGCGCAGCACGTTCTGCCGAAGGTCGCGCAGGATGCTGGGGATGTTGCTGCCCTGGAAGATGAACGCCGCGTGGCCGAGGCGGTCACGACCTTCCGCCGGAATCTCGAGACCCCACTGGTCGGCCAGCTGGCCGGCGTTGAAGTTGCTGCGGCGGTTCGCCTCGTCGACGTTGAAGCCGCCGCGCAGCTCGTTGAGCAGGGCGCTCGTGAAGATGCGCGTCCAGCTGCCGCTGAACGTGCGGCCCGACACGCTGCGCTCCTGGAAGCCGAGCGCCGGGTAGAAGGCATTCTCGAGGCTGTCCTTCGGGGTG
>DATJTM010000255.1:0-2693 GCA_035503395.1 Luteitalea sp. | reverse complement strand
GTTCGTCATGGAGCGGGAACGCTTCGACGGGGCCGACGTGACGCACCTGATCCGGGCGCGGGGCCACGTCATCGACTGGCCGCGCCTGATCGCACGCTACGGCGACTACAAGCTGGTGCTCGCCGCCCACCTGCTGCTGTTCCGCTTCGCCTACTCGGATGCCGACCAGCTGATGCCACGCTGGGTGTTCGACACCGTCCTGGGCGACCTCACGCCGCCGCAGATCGGCGCCGACGAGCGCGTCTGCTTCGGCACGCTCATGTCGCGCGAGCAGTACCTCGCCGACGTGTCGCAACTCGGTTACGCAGATCCGCGACTGCTCCGCGGTCACATGACGCCCGACGCACTGGCGATCTGGACCGACGCGATCGGCGACGAGCCGCACGACTGAGTGCACGGCGTCGACGGCTGCACGGGAGCTGACGCCACCTCGCCTCATGACGCGCGCCGGACGACGGTCGGTGCCTTCGCCCGTCCCCTGGCGGTCCGCCCACGACGCAAACGCCGGTTGAGCAGCGCCAGCACCGCCGTCTCTTCTCGCGACAGGTGTCGTCCCGGCTTCACCATCAGTGCCGCGGTCCGCGCTTCGAGCACGCCGAGCGTCGCGCCATCGAGATACGTTTCGAGCACCGCCGGATGGACGTAGCATCGCCGGCACACGGCCTTCGTGTTCCCGAGCTGACGCGCCACCGTCTCGATGGCCTGCGTGACGTTCTTCTTGCGTGCGGCTGCCGATTCGACGTGCTCGAACTCTTCGAGCGCAGCGGCGGCCAGCACGGTGCCGGCCCACGTCCGGAAGTCCTTGGCGGTGAAGCTCTCGCCCATCGCATCCTGCAGGTAGGCGTTGACGTCTTCCGACGTCACGTGCTGCCGGCTCCCATCGTCGGCCAAGTACTGGAACAGCACCTGCCCCGGCAGGTCCTGGCAGCGCTTGACGGTGCGCGCCAGCCGCCCGTCCTGCAGCTCGATTTCCTGCCACACGCCGCTCTTGGCGCGAAAGCGGAAACGCACACGATCGGCAGCGACCGTGACGTGCCGGTCGCGCAATGTCGTGAGGCCGAACGACTGGTTGGTGCGCGCGTACTCTTCGTTGCCGACCCGAATCAGCGTCACCTCCAGCAACCGCACGACGGTGGCGAGTACACGGGCTCGCGACAGCGGCGGCGCCTGCAGATCCTTCATGACCCGGCGGCGCAGGGCCGGCAGCGCCTTGCCGAAGGCCAGCAGGCGGCCGTACTTCGCGGCGTCGCGCACCTGCTGCCAGCGAGGGTGATAGCGATACTGCTTGCGGCCGCGGGCGTCACGGCCGATCGCCTGGATGTGGCCGTCGGCGCGCGGACAGATCCAGACGCGCGTCCACGCCGGCGGAATCACCAGTGCCTTGATGCGCGCGACGGTGGCCTTGTCGCGGACCGCCTTCCCCGCCGCGTCGCGATAGACGGGACGCGTGCCTCGCATCACTCGCGTCAACCCGGGTTCGTCGTCGGAGACGTACCGCAGGTTGGCGAGGTCGGCAGCCTCCTCGCCGTCTGGCTGCTCGGTCGCCGCGCGGGTGACGATGCGGGCCGGGAGTTCCGTTGCGAGCGCGGAAGAAGCCGCCATGGCGCAGCGCATGTGCAAGAACGGCACCGCTCCGATGTCGAAGCCACCGACAGGACGCTTGACAGCCCGAGCAATGAAATGGACAATTCATGTGTGAACGAGTTCACTGGCTCCTGCGGCTCGCATCCGTGCCCGGTGTCGTCGGCCCTGATCGAGGCTGCGCGCACGCTGGAGATGAGACTCGAGCAGGCTCTGGCGCCGTTGCAGCTGTCGCTGGCGAAGTTCGGCGTGTTGCGCTGCCTGGTGCACGAGGCGCGACCGCTGCCGCTGAGTGCCATCGCCACCCGTCAGCGCTGCGTGCGGTCGAACATGACCCAGCTGGCCGACCGCCTCGAGGCCGACGGCCTGGTCCGGCGTGTGGACGATCCCAATGATCGCCGCGCCGTGCTCGCAGAGCCCACCGAGGCTGGTCGCGCCGCGCTCACCGCCGCCCAGGACGTCCTCCGGACCGAGGAAGAACGGTTCCTGCTCGGACTTTCGCGTGAAGAGCGGGCTTTGATGACCGAGTTGGTGCGTCGCTTCGTCAGCGGCGAAGCTGCACACGCAACGACTTGAGAGCTTTTTTTTCGACTATTAGTTCAGCGCTAGACATTCAATCAATAGATCGTTTCCACAACAACAACGGACTCCACGAGACTTCCATGGCCACCTACCCGAACCTCTTCACGCCCGCGACCGTCGGACACCTCGCACTCCCCACCCGCTTCGTGATGGCGCCGATGACGCGCAACCGCGCGCTGCCGTCGCTCGTTCCTGGCCCGCAGGCGGCGCTGTACTACGCCCAGCGCGCCTCGGCCGGGCTGATCATCACGGAAGCCACTCAGGTGTCCGACTCGGCGGCCGGTTACGTATTCACGCCAGGCCTCCACACCAGTGCCCAGATCGACGGTTGGCGCACGGTCACTGAAGCTGTCCATCAGGCCGGTGGCCGCATCGTCGTGCAGCTCTGGCACACCGGTCGGATTTCACATCCGACGATGCGTCCCGACGGGTCGACGCCGGTGAGCGCCTCGGCCATCGCGCCGGATGGTGACGTGATCACGTACGAGGGCCCGAAGCCATTCCCGACGCCGAGGGCACTTCGCGTCGAC
>DATJTM010000254.1:0-2728 GCA_035503395.1 Luteitalea sp. | reverse complement strand
GTACCGGATCAGCGTCGTCCAGCTGCCGCGCGATGCGGCGTCCGGCGCGCCAGGCGTGGCGATGTTGATGCATCTCAGCCTGCCGGTCTTCGTGACGCCGGCCCGAGCGCTCCCACGCCTGGACGCGGCGGCGGCCTCGCTGCAGCACGACCGCCTGCGCGTCCAGCTGCACAACCGCGGCACCGCGACGCTCGCGCCGCGGCGCCTGTCGGTGCGCCTCCTCGACGCCGCCCGCGGCGAAGTCGGTCGGCAGACGGTCGAGACCTGGTATCTGCTGCCCGGCGAGCAGCGAGACCTGGAGTTGCGTGTCGACCCGGCGCTCTGCGGTCGCCTCGCCGCCATCGAGATGGACCCGGGGGCGTCGCTCGCCCAGTCGACCGTCGCGCTGACGGCCGCGGCAGGCACCTCGTGCGGACCCTGATGCGATCGGCGCTCCTGCTGTGGCTGACGGTCGGCCCGGCAGCGGCGCAGACCGGCGAACCCGTCGAGCGCACGCGCACCATCGGCACGATCGTCGTCAACCAGCGCCGGATCGGTGATGGCATCGTGCTGATCGTCGACGGCGAGCCTCACATGATGGCTACGGTGTTCGAGCACGCCGGACTGGTTGCGCCGCCTGCCGCCCGTCGCACCCTTGACGGCGATCGCCTGGTGAACCTCGCGGCCGTGCCCTCGCTGCGCGCCTCGTGGCGTGCCGATGACGAGATCCTCGAGATCGAGGCCGACGCCGACGCATTCGCGGCTACGGCCGTCACGCTTGGACCCGTCGGTCGCACCCCGGCACAGGCGATGACGTCGGTGGTAGCCAACTACGCCGTCTCCGCGCGCGCTGGTGGCACGGCGGTGAGCAGCGACGTGGCCGCGCACTGGAAGGGACTGCTGTGGCAGAGCGCCCTGAGCGTGCAGCGCACGCGTGGCGGTCATCTGGTCCTCGCGCGCGGCCTGTCGTCGGTGACGTTCGACGATCAGCGGCGGCTCGTACGCTGGGAAGTCGGCGAGTCGATCCAGCGCAGCCTGCTGCACGGCGCGCGGCGCGTGGTCGGCGTGAGCGTCTCGCGCGCCTTCGACATCGACCCGTCCGCCACATGGCAATCGCCCGTCGCCCTCGGTGGCGCAGTGGCCGCGCCCTCGTCGGCCGAGGTGTTCGTCAACGGCCAGCTGGTGGCGCGGACCGAATTGGCGGCCGGCCAGTTCGAGTTGCGCGACATTCCCGCTGGCCTCGGCGCAGGTGACGTGCGCGTCGTGCTGCGCGACGCCTACGGCCGCCAGCAGGACCTCACGCAGTCGATCTACCGCAGCCCGTCGGTCCTGCGACCGGGACTGCATCAGTTCCGCTACCTCGCTGGCGTCGCGCCGGCCTTCGGAACGATGGCCGGGCGAACCGTCGTGCAGGCCGACCACAGGCTGGGCCTCGCGCCTGGCTTGACCGCAGGCTTCACGCTGGCCGGTGAAGGGACGCGCTGGACCGGTGGGCCGGTCGTGGCCACGCAGAGTCGCCTCGGCGCGGCGGAGATCGGGCTGGTCGGGCAGGTCGACCGCGGTGCATCCCGCGTCGGCGGTTCGCTGGCCTATGAGTATCGCGGTCGCGTCCTGTCGTTTCGAGGCGCCGTGCGGCCGTCGGTCGACGCCTGGTTGCCGGCGCCGATGCGCTACGACGCATCGGCCAACGTCGGCGCTTCGCCGGTGCGCACGCTCACGCTGATGGCGGGCTGGGGCCAGGCGCACGATCGACTGACCGGTCGCACCACCCGCGGCACGCTCGGCGCGACGTGGTCGGTGTCGGGTCGCTCGAACCTGCAACTGCTGGTGTCGCACACGCAGGGCTCGTCGCGAGTGCCATCGCGTTCGCTTGGCCTGACGTGGACGACGCTGTTCGGCGATCGCAGCACTGCCGCACTCGCCTGGAACGGCACCGGTCATGGCGCCGGCGACATCTCGACGACGGTGCATCGCGCGATGCCCATCGGCCCCGGGATCGGCTACAGCGGTCAGTGGTCCGACGGGATGACCGGCGTGACGCGCGCGATGCTCTCGGCGCAGCAGCGCACGCTGCGGGCCGACCTGCAGCACACGCGCATCAACGGCGTCGACACGTGGGAGGCCAGTGCGGCGGGCGCGGCCGTCTTCACCGCCCATGGCACCCACCTCTCACGACCGATCCACGACGCCTGGGCAATCGTCGAAGTGCCGGGCCGCACGCGCGTCCTGGGCTTCGCCAATCGGCAGCCCGTCGGCACGACCAGCGGCGGCGGACGTCTGCTGATTCCCACGCTGGCCAGCTACGCCGACGCGCGTCTGTCGGTGGACGAGGACGAACTGCCGATGGGCGTCACGCTGTCGGCGCACGAGGTGGCGATCCGGCCGGGACTGCGAGGCGGCGTGCGAGTGAGGTTCGGGGAGACGACAGTGCGCGCCTTCATCGCACGGCTCCGCACCGCCGCGCTCGGCGGCCTCGTCGGCGCCAAAGCCGCCCTTCATGGCCGTCGCGACGAGTGGCTCGCCGCGTCGCCCATCGGCAACGACGGCGAGGTCTACTTCGAGGTGGTCGTCGGAGCACCGGCCCGCATCCTGGTCACGTCGTCCCGTGGACAGTTGCAGTGCGTCGTGCCGGCCGCCGCGAGCGACCCTGACGAGCCGCTGCGCGACCTCGGCGTGCTCGTCTGTCGTGAGACGAGCCTGGCGCAGAGCCTGGCGCAATGACGAGGAGAATCGCGGCGGCGGCGATGTG
>DATJTM010000253.1:0-4406 GCA_035503395.1 Luteitalea sp. | reverse complement strand
GGACGATTTCGCCCAGGCCCGCGCTGTCGATGTACGGCACGCCATCGAGGTTGAGCAACAGCTGCTTGTGGCCGGCGTTGATCAGGCTGGCGATCTTCTCGCGCAGCAGCTCGTCGCCTTCACCCAGCGTCATCTTGCCCGACAGGTCCAGGATCGTCACGCCGCCGACGACCCGTTCTTCAATCTGCATCGCCTCTCTCCCCGCTCCGATAATTCCCTGCAAATACAAGGAAAAACTGTCCTTCAGGAGGGCTGACAGTAGCACCAAGCCCGTTGAAGGGTCAAGGTAGGGCTCCGCTGCGACAACGCGGAAACGGCGGCGACCGGACCTGCATCCGACCACCGCCGTGAGGCACCGCTGGAACGGTGCCGGGTACCGGGAGACCGTTACTCGGTCTCGCGCCGCTGCTTCTTGCGGCTGCGCTTGCGGGCGAGGGCCTGCTTGGCGCGACGCTTGTCGCCCGGCTTCAGGTAGAACGAGTGTTTCTTGATGTCCTTGATGATATCTTCCTGCTGCACCTTGCGCTTGAAACGTCGCAGGGCACTTTCGATCGATTCACCTTCCTGCACCTTGACTTCGGCCACGTCGACTCACCTCCTCCCGCATGGCGTTGGGGTCGACCGTCGCCAGCCGACCAAACCGAAAGCGTAACACATGAAGGTCCTCGTCCTCGGCAGCGGGGGGCGTGAACACGCGCTCGCATGGACGCTGGCTCGCGAGGCCGGGGTCTCCTCGGTGCTCTGCGCGCCGGGCAATCCGGGTACCGCCCGGGTCGGCCGCAACATCGCCATCGACATCCTGTCGCCGGCCGACGTCATCGCCCTGGTCGAGGCCGAACACGTCGATCTCACTGTCGTCGGCCCGGAACTGCCGCTCGCTGCGGGCGTCTCCGATGCGCTCCGGGCCTGTGGGCTGGCCGTCTTCGGGCCGTCCAGGGCGGCGGCGCAACTGGAGACGAGCAAGGCGTTCTCCAAGGCGTTCATGGAGCGGCGCGCGATTCCGACCGCCCGCGCCCACATCTGCCACACCGCCGAACAGGCGGACGCCGCCATCGAGGAGTTCGGCGCGCCCGTCGTCGTCAAGGCCGACGGCCTGGCCGCTGGCAAAGGCGTAACGGTTGCCACCACCGTGGCCGAGGCCCGCGAGGCCGTCGATGCCGCCATGCGCCACGGCGCCTTCGGTACGGCCGGCACCATCCTCGTCGTCGAGGAGTGCCTGACTGGCCCGGAAGTCTCGTTCTTCGTCCTCTGCGACGGCGAGCGCGGGATCCCGCTGGCGACCGCGCAGGATCACAAGCGGGCACTCGACGGCGATCAAGGCCCGAACACCGGCGGCATGGGCGCGCTTGCGCCGAGTCCCCTCGTCGACGCCGCGTTGTCCGAGCGCGTGATGCGGGAGATCGTCGAGCCGGTGCTGGCCGGGATGCGGGCCGAGGGCATGCCGTTTGCCGGCGTGCTCTACTGCGGCCTGATGCTCACGCCCGACGGTCCGAAGGTGATCGAGTTCAACGTGCGGTTCGGTGATCCGGAGGCGCAGGTGGTGCTGCCGCTCCTCCCGGTGCCGCTCGCGCCGTTGCTGCTCGCTGCCGCCACGGGTGCGCTGCCGACGGAGCCGTTGCCGCAGCCTCGAGGGGCGCGCGTCGGGGTGGTCCTGGCGTCGGGTGGGTATCCCGGCGCCATGCAGACCGGCTATCCCATCGGGGGCATCGAAGCCGCGGAAGCCGTCGACGGCGTCGTCGTCTTCCATGCGGGCAGTCGCGAGCAGGAT
This sequence comes from Luteitalea sp., assembly GCA_035503395.1. GTDB lineage: Bacteria > Acidobacteriota > Vicinamibacteria > Vicinamibacterales > Vicinamibacteraceae > Luteitalea. Next base: position 2,638 of record DATJTM010000253.1, on the reverse strand, counting down.
GGTGCTGTCGTCACGGCTGGCGGACGCGTGCTGACCGTTGTGGGTGAAGGCGGGACGATGCGCGAGGCGCGCGACCGTGCGTACGCCGGTGTCGAGAAGATCGCGTTCACCGACGTGCACTACCGCCGCGACATCGCGGCCAGATACGTAAACGAATAATTGCAGAATTTCAGGAAATTCAGAATTTCATCATCAGCACGGCGCCTCGAAGGTTGGCGGTGCTGGTGCAATTCTGAACGTGTGAAATTCTGAAGTTCTCAGGCCGGCTTCTCCACCGCGAGCTGTCCGCACGCCGCGCGGATGTCGCGGCCGCGACTCTTGCGGACCGATACGGTGATGTGGGCGTCGGCGAGGATCTGCGCGAACGTATCGACGGTGTCGTCAGACGGGCGGGTGTAGGGGATTCCCGCCGCTTCGTTCAGCGGCAGCAGGTTCACCTTTGCCTTCAGGCCGTGCAGCAGCTTCACAAGCCGGCGGGCGTCGGCCGGCGTGTCGTTCTCGCCGGCCAGCATCACGTATTCGAACGTGATACGGCTCCGCTTCTTCAGCGGGAACTGCCGGCACGCCTCCATCAGTTCCGCCAGCGAATACTTGCGATTGATCGGCACGAGCCGGTCGCGCTGCGCCTCCGTCGTGGCATGCAGCGAGATCGCCAGGTTCGGCATGTACGGCTCACGCGACAGCTTCTCGAGGCCCGGCAGCACCCCGACGGTCGACAGGGTCACGCGTCGCGGCGACACGTGCAGCCCTTCCTCGCTGCCCACGAGCGTCAGCGCCTTCATCGTCGCGTCGTAGTTGTGCAGCGGCTCGCCCATTCCCATGACGACGATGTTGAAGGGGGTGTCGAGGAAGCCGAGCTCGCGCGCGAGGACGCGGACCTGACCGGAGATCTCGGCGGCCGTCAGGTGACGGGTGAGTCCCATCGTGCCGGTCAGGCAGAACCCGCACTTCATCGCGCAGCCGACCTGGGTCGAGATGCAGAACGTCTGCGAGGGCGTGTCCGGGATGAAGACGGCCTCGATCTGACGTCCGTCGGCAAGGCGGAGCAGGAACTTCGTGGTGCCGTCGGACGAGGTGGCCTTGCGGACGACCTCGGGCGTGCTCACGACCGAGCGCTCGGCCAGACGCGCCCGCAGCTCCTTGGGCAGGTCGGTCATCGCCGCGAAATCGGTGATGCCCTTCTTGTGGATCCAGCGGAACAACTGCTTGCCCTGGAAGGGTTTGCCGCCAATATCGACGACCAGCGCCGAAAGCTCGGCCGCGGTCAGGCCGGCCAGGTCGGTCTGGACGGGCGCGGGCGTCGCGGCGATGGGGTCGTCGAGTTCGGGCATGAGCAGACTGCGCGGCCGCGCGTCGAACGTCCATTGTGACGGATTCGAGATGCCGGGAGGCTGCGGAACCGTCCGACAAGTCGGACGGCTACGCTCGGCCGACTGCCGACCGGGCGACTGCCGACCGGCCGACTGCCTACCGGCCGACTGCCGACTGGCCGACTGCCTACTGCCGATTGGCGGTTCCCGGTTCCCGGTTCCCGGTTCCCGACTGTTATGATGGGTGTTTCCCGGGCCCACCGGAACGCCGGCGGGGGCCTCCGGGACTCGCCATCCGATGATCGTCCACGACACGCTTCCGAACGGCGTCCGTCTCGTCACCGAGACGATGCCGCACGTGCGGTCGGTCAGCTTGGGCGTCTGGCTCCAGCGCGGGTCGCGTCACGAGGTGCCCGAGCAAGGCGGCATCGCCCACTTCATCGAGCACATGCTCTTCAAGGGCACCGAACGGCGCAGTGCGCAGGACATCGCGCAGCAGTTCGACTCGATGGGCGGCAACCTCGACGCATTCACGTCGAAGGAGTACGCCGGCTACTACATCAAGGTGATGGACGAGCACCTGCCGAGGGCCTTCGACATCCTGTCGGACCTGGTGCTGCACCCGGCCTTCCCGCTCGACGAGATCGAGCGCGAGAAGAAGGTGATCCTCGAAGAGATCAAGATGGTCGAGGACACGCCCGACGATCTGGTCCACGAGCTGTTCACCGAGCAGTACTGGCCGGATCACCCGCTCGGCCGGCCGATTCTGGGTACCCCGGACACGGTCTCCTCGTTCAACCGCGACGTGCTCGCCCGCTATTTCCGCGAGGCGTACGTCGGTCGCAACCTGATCATCTCGGCCGCCGGCAACTTCGACCACGCCAGCCTCAAGGCCCTGGTCGAAGAGGCCTTCGGTGGCGTGCCCGACGCCGGGGCCGACTGGCGCGAGACCGCGCCGTCGCCGCGTCCGCCCCGGATCGAGCGTCACAAGGATCTGGAGCAGAGCCACATCGTCATCGGCACGCCTGGGTATCCTCAGGCGCACGTCGATCGCTATCCGTCCTACCTGCTGAACGTCATCCTCGGCGGCTCGATGAGCTCGCGACTCTTCCAGACGATTCGCGAGCAGCGGGGGCTGGCCTACGCCGTGTTCAGTGGCGTCTCGTCGTATCGCGACACCGGCATGCTCTCCGTGTACGCCGGCTGTGCCGCCGAGAGCGTGCCCGAAGTCGTGGATCTGGTGATCGACGGCCTGCGGACGATGCGGCGTGAACGGGTGGCCGACGAGGAACTGCAGCGGGCCAAGGACCACCTGAAGGGCAGCCTGA
>DATJTM010000252.1:0-5778 GCA_035503395.1 Luteitalea sp. | reverse complement strand
TCGGGGATGCCGACCGCACCGCGTGCACCGCCGGCAGGTCGGTGTCGAGGCTGATACGCCGGTACGCGTCGGGGATGGGGGCCGTATAGCCGAAGGACGCCACGAGTTCGAGCGTGGTGCCCGCCGCGTCGCGCAGCATGATGCCGCCGGCGTAGGCACCGAGCACACTGGCCGTGCGCTTGAGCGTGACCTCGAACATCTGCTCGCGCGTCGAGGCCGCGTCGAGCGACACGGCCGCCTCGTTGAGTTCCCTCAGCGCGCGGTCGGCCAATGTCGCCCGCGACGGGCCGGGTAGCGCCCGCGTCGGCGGCGAGGCTACGGCCTCGGTACTCGCACGGTTCTGCGGGCCGCTGCCGGGCTTGCCCTCGAGGCTCACCAGTTCATTTCCGCAGATGGCCTGCGCAAGGTCAACCGACACGTACGCGGCTGAGGTCGCGCATCGCGCCACGGTCGAGCAAGAAGCTGGTTACCTGTAGAGCAGGAAGGGGGCTCGGGTGTTCGTGAACGCGTCTGCCTCGCGGTCCCACTCGTCGAGCAGCGGCGCCAGCTGGCCGGCGTCGATCGCTTCGCGCACCTTGTTCGAGCCGGTGAGCCTGGCGATCGATGGACCCCACGCGAACTGATCCGGATGCCGACGCTTGATCGTGTCGATCAGCACCAGTGCCGTGCGCACCGGCCGATAGGTCCGACGGTCCGTCACCAGCATGCGGATGCCGGGAATCGTCTCGCCCTTGAACTTGGACGCCGTCGGCAGCACGTCCATGATCAGCGCCTCGAACCGCACGCCAGGCAACTGCAGCGTGTTCATCGCCTCGGCCAGTCCAGGCGCGTCGAGCCACGCGGCGCCGATCTGCTCGAAGGGGCGTGAGGTGCCACGGCCTTCGGTGAGGTTGGTGCCCTCGAAGTACACGGTGCCGGGATAGCTCGCGAGCGCCGCCAGCGAGCGCAGGTTCGGCGATGGATTGACCCACGGCAGGCGCGTCTGGTCCATCCACGCGCTGCGCTGCCACGACGACGCGCGCGCGACGTACAGATCCGTGCCGATCGCGAACGTGCGATTGAAGTAGGAGGCAAGTTCGCCAACGGTCATGCCGTGTCGGGCGGGAATCGGATACATGCCGACGAACGACGTGAAGCCCGGCGCGATCAACGCACCCTCGACGATCTCGCCGCCGATCGGGTTGGGTCGGTCGAGCACCACGAACGGAATGCCCTTGCGGGCCGCCGCCTTCATCGACAGCGCCATCGTCGACACGTACGTCCAGGTGCGCCCGCCGACCTCCTGCAGGTCGTACACGAGCACATCGACCTTGGCCAGCATCTCCGGCGTCGGTCCGCGGTCCTCGGCCATGTAGAGGGAGAAGACCGGCACGCCGGTCTTCACGTCGACCTCGTCCTTGATCTGCGCGCCTTCGGCCGCATCGCCACGGATGCCGTGCTCGGGCGCCAGCAACGCCGTGAGCTTCAGGCGCGGATGCGTCGCGATGCGGTCGATGGCAGACACGCCGGCGCGATCGATGGCGCTGTGGTTCGTGATCAGCCCGACACGCTTGCCGCGCAACGCGCGGGGCAGGTTGGCCAGGAACACGTCGAGGCCGGGCCGCACCGTGGTCGACGTGTCGCCCTTCGCGGAGATGAGGCGGGGCGTCGTCGACGGTGACGGACGGCGCCCGCAGGCGACGGTGAGAGCGAGCAGCGCGAGGAGCAGAACCGGGACGATGGCACGGGCCTTCACGGCGTACAGCCTAACGCGGACGGCGCTCCGACGGCTGTTCCGTGTCCGGACGCAGTGCCTCGGTCAGGTCGAGCGCATTGGCGAGCGCGGCACCCGACGCCGTGTTGTCGAAGATGCACCACGCCTCGACGTCATCCGCCAGCGCCTTTGTGGCCGCGGCGAGCGTCGTGAGCTGGTCCTGGTCGTAGGGCGACCAGTACACACGAGGCGAACCATGCCACCGGTAGTACACGAGTCCGCTCCAGCCGCCCGGTCGCCTGTCGTCCTCCATGCGAGGTGGGTCGGCCGCGACGCGCGCGATTCGATACTGCACGAGCCGGTCAACCGCCGCGTCGGACGTCCACGACACGTGACGGGGCTCGCACGCGACCGGACCGTCGTGGCTCGCGCGGAGCATGGCGAAGAAGCCGTCGACCAGTTGGTCGTCGAACGCGAGTGACGGCGGCAACTGCACCAGCAGCGGGCCGCGCTTCACGCCGAGACCGGCGCTCTCGTCGAGAAACCGTGCGAGCACTGCCTCGACGTCCACCAGCCGTCGGGTATGCGTAATTTCACGCGGCACCTTGACGGCGAACCGGAAGTCCGCGGGCGTGGAGGCGGCCCAGCGCGCGTAGGTGCTCGCTGCATGCGGACGATAGAACGACGAGTTGATCTCGGCGCCGTTGAGGACGCGCGCGTAGCGTTGCAGGTGGGTGCCGTCACCGCCCACGCGATCGGCGCTGGTCTTCGGGATCGACCAGCCGGCGGTGCCAACGAACACTCTCCCGGCGTCCATGTGGCGAGTCTACACAGCCGGACCCGACTCGACGTGAGTCTCGATGTCCCCACCGACTCGGCAAACCGGGTAGCGCCAGCGACGCGCACCGCGCGATGATGTGCGAGCCGTGCCCTCGAAGACACGCCGCTCGACCCGCGCCACCAACGCCCCAGCCCGGCTGGCGACGACCCTCGTCGTGCCGAGCACCGTCGTCACCGCGGCGTCGCCGGTGCCGATCAACCGATCGACCCTCGCGCGGCTGGTCGAATACGACATCGGCATGGTCATCGGGCGTGGCGGTTTCGGCGTGGCCCATCGCGCCGTCCGACGGGTGATCGCGACCGGGGCCGAGTCGCCGTGTTGCGTCAAGTTCATCGAGCCGTCGGCGATCAGTACGTGGCATCGCGAGGCGTACTTCGGTGAGCTGCTGCGCGGCGTGCCGCACGTCATCCAGGTGCTCGACTCCTTCGTGCATCTCGGCGGCGGCCGGCCGCGCCACGTGCTCATCACCGAGCTGGCCGAGAACGGCAGCCTCACGACGTTCCTGCCGCGCCAGGGGGCCTTCTCCGAGAAGAAGGCGCGGACGCAGGTGCTCGGGATTGCGCGCGCGATGGAGTTGCTGCACCGCATGCACGCCGTCCATCGCGACCTGACGCCGAACAACATCTTCGTGATGGCCGACCTCACGCTGAAGCTGGCCGACTTCGGCATCGCGAAGCACATCGCATACGGGCGTGGCGTCGAGAACGACGCGCAGAACCCGGCGTTCGTCCACGACGTGATGCGGATCGGCGGACTGCGGCTGTGGAAGCGGCAGCAGGACGTCTACCAGCTCGGGCAGCTCCTCGCGATGCTGCTGTCCGGTCAGCCGAAGCGGCACGCGTCGCGCGACGTGGCCGCGCTGAAGTGCTCGGATCACATGAAGGGCATCATCCAGCGCAGCATCGGGCCGGAGTCGGGCCGCTATCCGTCGGCGGCGGAGTTCGTCAAGGCACTGCGCTCGAAGCCGCAGGGGTTGCAGTTTCAGCGGCTGTCGTCGCTGAAGGGCGCGGTCGTGGTGTTCACCGGCACGCTGTCGATCGCGCGGGCGAAGGCGATGTCGCTGGCCCGGCGGGCGGGCGCCACCGTCACCACGAGTGTGACCGCGGCGACCACGGTGGTCGTCTTCGGCAAGCCGTCAAAGGTGTATGGCGCCGGCAGCCGCGGCCGCAAGCTGCTCGACTTCGAGCGACTGCGCGCCGACGGTCATCGGATCCGCCTCGTGAACGAGGCGACCTTCATCCGCGCCTCGAAGCCGAAGTAGCCGTCGAGCTTCGGACAACCGCACATCTCGAAGCGGTCGAAATCCGATTTTCGTAGCGGTCCGACTTGTCGGACCGAACCGACCGGCGACTGCAGCGTCCTGGTCGCCATCATCGTCAAGCGGTCGCCGGCCTGATCGGCCGGCGCGGTCTTCATGGGCACGTCGCCCTTCGACGATGCTCAGGGCGTCCCGAGTGCAATCGAGGGACGGGGACGTGCCCCTACCCGCCAGATTCAGGACAGCGCCTGACGTTTGCATCCGACGTACTGAATCCCGCTGGGAGGGGCGCCTTCCCAAGGCGCCCATGGAAACGGCACGCGCCGATCAGGCGCGTGACCGTCGTTCGTCCCGATGTGGTCAGGCCGTTGAAGAAGACAGGAGCCGCGTGCGAACGATGCGCGGGCACTGTCATGGATGCGCTTCGACGCCTGCTGATCGTGATGCTGTTGCTGACGGCGCTGCTGCCGTCGCGCGTCGCCGCCGAGACGCCGATGTCCGGCCGGCCGCCGCAGTCGGCGACACCGGTCGCCGACGCGCTGTCGCGGGAGGCGATGCGGGTCGCGCTGATGCCGACGAACACCATCGCGTCGCGCGGCCAGGCCCAGACGCCGCCCCGGCGTTCGTTCCTGAAGCGTCACCCCGTATGGTCGGGCCTGTTGATCGGAGCGGGCGCTGGTACGGCGATCGCCGCCGGCGCCTGGGGCAATGAAGGCGCGTTCGTGGGCTTCTATGGCGGCGCCGCGGCTGGCGCGACCACGGGGTGGCTCTTGTCCCGATGACCGCGCCGCCTACGACGCCCGCCCAACAGCGTTTTGCGCATACTCCTTCGGCGTGCAGCCGAACTGCTCCCGGAAACACTTCGCGAAATACGCCTGGCTGCTGAAGCCGACCTGATAGGCGATCTCGGCAACCGTGCCGCCGTTGCGCTGCAGCAAGGTCGCGGCACGCTGCAGTCGCACCGAACGGATCACGAGCGTGGGCGACTGGTTGGTGAGCGCGCGCAGCTTCCGGTGGAGTTGCGAACGGCTCAAGCCCACCGCGCGTCCGAGCCGCTCGACGTCGAACTCCGCATCGTCCAGATGGTCCTCGATGGCGCGGAGTACGCGCGTGAGGAAGACCTCGTCGACCGGCACCACCGCCATCTCCGCCGGCTTGAGCACCACCGGCCCGCGGAACCGCTCGCGTAGCTGCCGGCGCTGCTCGATCAGGTTGCGGACGCGCATCGTCAGTTCGGCCGAGTCGAACGGCTTGACGATGTAGCAGTCGGCGCCGAGCCCGAGACCAGCGAGCCGATCGTCGCGGCTGCCGCGTGCCGTCAGCAGGACGACGGGAATGTGCCCGGTCTGCTCGTGCTGCTTGAGTGAGCGGCACAGCTCGAAGCCGTCCATGCGGTCCATCGCGACGTCGCTGACCACCAGATCGGGCAGTCGATCGAGCGCGATCCGCAGGCCTTCCTCGCCGTCGCGGGCCTCGAGCACGCGGTAGTGGGTGCGCAGCTGATCACACAGGAACGCGCGGACGTCGTCGTGGTCCTCGACGACGAGGATGGTCGTCTCGTCGAGCGTCGCCTCGACATCGAGAGCGACGGGCGTGCTGTCCAGTACCGTGGTGGCGGGGAGGTGGATGGACTCGAGTGAACTCGCGGTGTCGATCGCATCGAGCGGGCCGTCGACGATGTCGTGCTCGGCCAGATGCGCGGTGCCGCGCGGCAGACAGACGACGAAGAGTGAGCCCCGTCCTTCCGCGCTCTCCACGGTGATGGTGCCACCATGCAGGTCGACGAGCTCCTTGACGAGCGCCAGGCCGATGCCGATGCCGTCGCGCGAACGCTCGCCGCGGACCTGGTAGTAGCGATTGAAGATGTGAGGCAGTTCGCCCGCCGGCACGCCGATGCCGGTGTCTTCGACCCCAATCCGCGCACCGCCTGCTGGCCAGCTCAGCGCACTGGCCTCACTGGCGGTGAGGCTGCGTACGCGCACGTGG
>DATJTM010000251.1:0-4539 GCA_035503395.1 Luteitalea sp. | reverse complement strand
CGCCAGCGAGGCCAGCCCGGAGGCGGCGAACACGGCGAGCAGCACGGCCGCCGTCGCTCCCGATGCCGCGGGTGACGGCGTCTCGGCGGCGTCGCTGTCGGGCGCCAGCGCCTCCCGCGGCGTCGCGTCCACGTCCTCGCGTTCGGCCGTCGTCCGGTACCGGCGCGACAGTGCGAACGCGGTGACCGCGACGAGGACGTTCAGTCCGGCCGCCACGAGGAAGGTTCGGCGGAGCCCGATCAAGCCGATCAGATAGAATCCGGCCAGGATCGCGCCGGTAATCGCGCCCCCGGCATTGACCGCGTAGAGCAGGCCGATGCGGGGGCCGAGGTCGCCGCGCTGCACCAGCGACGAACGGACGACGAGCGGCAACGTCGCGCCCATCAGCGCCGTCGGCACGAGGAGCACCGCGGACGAGCAGGCGAAGCGCGCGAGGGTGAGCACCGCCCCCTGCCCATCCGGCACGGTCGTCGCGATCGCCGTGTACAGGACCTGCGCGGCATCGAGGAGCCAGGGCGTCAGCAGTGCAGACGCGCCGATGCCCAGTTCCACGAGGCCGAACCAGCGGAGCGGATCGCGGGTGCGGTCGGCCAGGCGGCCGGCCAGCACGCTGCCCACCGCGAGGCCGCACATGAAACTCGCCAGCACCGTGCTCGCGGCGTAGGCGGTGACGCCGAAGACGACCGACAAGAGCCGCAGCCAGAGCACCTGATACATCAGCCCGCTGATGCCCGAGAGGAAGAACACGCCGGCGACGACCAACAGCGGGGATCCGCCTCGGGAAGGTGCGATATCACGCATGAGCTCGGGGCATCCTACTCGACCTACGCGCCCGGTGCTGCCACTGGATGCCGAGAATCGCGGCGTCGAATACCTGGCAGGCCAGGTCGATCGCATCACCTTCCACGACGCGGAGCGCGGGTTCTGCGTCCTGCGCGTCACGCTGCCGACCCGGCGTGAGCCGGCGACGGTCGTCGGCCACGTTGCGCAGGTGGCCGTCGGCGAGCACGTCCACGCGACCGGCGCCTGGGTGCACGACCGCGTCCACGGGGCGCAGTTCAAGGCCGACTGGATCCGCGTGTCGCGCCCCGATTCGCCAGAGGGGATCGAGCGCTACCTCGGGTCCGGCCTGATCAAGGGCATCGGCCCCCACCTGGCCCGGCAACTGGTGCAGGCGTTCGGGACCGAAGTCTTCGACGTCATCGATCGCGATCCCGATCGGCTGCTCGACATCGCCGGCATCGGTCGCGTGCGGGCCCGGCGCATCGTCGAGAACTGGCAGGGCCAGCGGGCGATCCGCGAAATCATGGTGTTCCTGCACACCCATGGCGTCAGCACCAGCCGGGCGATCCGCATCCATCGCACCTACGGCGTCGATGCCGTGCGCGTCCTCACCGAGGATCCGTACCGGCTGTCACGTGACATCCGCGGCGTCGGCTTCCTCACCGCCGACCAGATCGCGCGGCAGGTCGGTGTGCCGCTCGATGCGATGGCGCGCCGGCGCGGCGCCGTGCAGCACGTGCTCACCGAAGCTGTCGATCAGGGGCACTGCGCGCTGCCCACCGCGGAGCTTCGCGAACGGACCGGCACGCTCGTGGCACTGCCGACGTCGACGATCGACGACGCGTTGAGGCTCGAGGTCGAGGCCGGCACGCTCGTCGCCACCACGATCGAAGGCACGCCGGTCCACGCGCTCGCGTCGCTCGATGCCTCCGAACGCAGCGTCGCGAGTCGGTTCCTGCAACTGGCCGCCGCGCCGCGCCCGTGGCCCGACATCGATGCGTCGCGCGCCATCCCGTGGATCGAGGGACGGCTCGGCATCGCGCTGTCACCCAGTCAGCAGCGCGCCGTGATGACCGCACTCGAATCGCGTTGCCTGGTCGTCACCGGCGGCCCGGGCGTCGGCAAGACGACGGTGCTTCGCTCGATTCTCGGGATCCTCACGGCCAAAGGTGTACGTCCACTGCTGGCGGCACCCACTGGTCGTGCCGCGCGACGGATGGCGGAGGCGACCGGCCTCGAGGCGAAGACGATTCACCGGCTGCTCGAGATCAACCCGCAGGATGGCCGCTTCCGTCGCGGGCCACGACATCAGCTCGAAGGCGATCTGCTCGTCGTCGACGAGACGTCGATGGTCGACGTCGTGCTGATGGCGCACCTGCTGCAGGCGATGCCCGACCGGATGGGCCTGCTTCTAGTGGGTGATGTCGATCAGTTGCCGTCGGTCGGCCCCGGACAGGTGCTCGCCGACGTGATCGCCGCGGGGCGCGTGCCGGTGGCGCGGCTCACCGAGATTCATCGCCAATCGGCCGACAGCCGCATCGTCGAGGCCGCGCACGCGATCAATGCCGGGCAGATGCCGACCTTCAGCCAGGCGGGGCAGGGCGACTGCTTCTTCGTGGAGGCCGACGATCCCGAACGGGCGCAGGAACTGCTGTTGCAGGTCGTCGCCGAGCGCATCCCGCAGCGCTTCGGGCTCAATCCCGTGCGCGACGTCCAGGTGCTCTGCCCGATGAACCGCGGCGGACTCGGGGCGCAGGCGCTCAATCAGGCGCTGCAGCGGCTGCTGAATCCGCGCGGGACGCCGGTGATCGAACGCTACGGTCAGCGATTCGCCGTCGGCGACAAGGTGATGCAGATCGAGAACGACTACGACAAGGAGGTCTACAACGGCGACCTCGGCGTCGTCACGTCGATCGTGCCCGACGACGAGACGATGGTCGTCGACGTGGATGGCCGGGCGGTCCTCTACGATTTCGGCGATCTCGATCGCTTGGTGCTCGCCTACGCGACCACGGTCCACAAGGCGCAGGGTTCCGAGTATCCCGCCGTCGTCATTCCGGTGAGCACCCAGCACTACCCGATGCTGCAGCGCCACCTGCTGTACACCGGCGTCACGCGCGGCAAGCGTCTCGTGGTGCTGGTCGGCCAGGTCAAGGCGATGGGCATTGCCGTTCGCGGCACCCGCGCGCGCCGGCGCTGGTCGCGCCTGCGCGACCTGCTGTCGGCGTGAACGGCCGAGGCTTGACGGGCCACGCCGCATGAGGGACGCTGCGCGCATGTCGATCCTCTGCGCCGTCGACTTCTCACGCGCCTCCAGTCTCGCCCTTGCCGCCGCCGGTCGCATCGCCGCGACATTCGATCAGCCGCTCTCCGTGATGTCGGTGGGCGATCCGCTGCTGGCCGCCGCCGAGCAGGTGGCATCCGGCGATGATCCGGCCGGTCTGCTCACACGAGCGCTCGGTGAGTTCGTCGACGAGACGCTCGGCGCCGGGATGGCGTCGAGGTACACGCTCGTCGTGCGACTGGGCGAGCCCGCTCCCGAGATCCTTCGGCAGGCCGATGCGCTCGACGCCGCACTCGTCGTGCTCGCCACGCAGGGCACGAGTGGCGTCGCCAAGTTCATGTTCGGCTCGGTGGCCGAGCGGGTGTTGCGGGAGTCGACGCGCCCCGTGCTCGTGGTGCCGCCAGCGGTGGCCGACGGACCGATGCGGACGCTCGGGGCGATGCAGGAAGTGCTGGCACCGATCGACTTCCACGAGCACGTGGCCGACGATGCGCGGGTGGCGAGTCGCATCGCGCGCGCCAGTCATGCCCGGTTGCGGTTGTTGCATGTGCTGCCGGCTGACGATGGCGGCGGGTGGACGGTGTTGCGACAGACGGCGGCCGCGGAGCTCGAGGCGCAGCTGAGTGGCGCGCGGCGGTCCCGCGAGGATGAAGCCCGGGAAGCGCTCGAAGCGCTCGGCGCCGATCTCGGCGTGACACCGGCGCCGACGCTGGAGATCGCGCACGGTTCGGTCCCCGACCAGATCGCCCAGGTGGCCGACCGCGCCGACGTCGATCTCGTGGTGCTCGGGCTGCGCGGAGTGCCGGGACTCATGGGATCGCGCGTGGGTGCCGTCGCCTATCGCGTGCTGTGCGCGTCGCCGGCGCCGGTGCTCGCCGTGCCGCACGAGGCGCGCGGCGGGCACGCGCTGGCTTTCCTCGATCGCGCGTAAGTCAGACGTTACTGCTGCGGACCGGCCGGTGCGCGCAGGACGAACCGGCCAATGGTCGCGGCCAGCGCGACTGGTTCGTCTGCGACCTGGGCCAGGGTCGCCTTGCCAGCTTTCGCCAGCGATCCGCACAGCAGCGAGGCGGGTGAGGCCGTGCCCGGGGCCACGCAGAGCGTCGGGCGACCGAGACGCGCCACGGCGGCGCGTGTCGACCACTCGGTCGGTCCGAACGGGCGTAGCGCAAGTGCCGGCGGTTCGACTTCGAAGAACGCGGTCGGTCCAGGATCGACCAGCACGATGCCGGCCACCGTCCGGCTCGACGCCATCATCTCGCCGGCCACCGCCATCGTCTCGGCGCCGAAGCCCCGCCCGCCGATGTAGACCGGCAGTCCCGTGGTCGCCAGCGCGTCGGTGAGCCGTTGCAGTTCGAGCGCGACATCGCGCGGCGATCGGCGCTGCCAGAAGGACTGCAACGCGTCGATCCCGATCACGTGGACACCGCCGTCGGCCAGTCGCCTGGCCACGACGTCTTCGGGTGTCCGCC
>DATJTM010000250.1:0-12295 GCA_035503395.1 Luteitalea sp. | reverse complement strand
AGATTCCGGTGGAGCCGGCCCGCACGAAGGAACTGCGGCTCACCCTCGAGGAAGACTGGCCGCTGCCCGTCGTCGTCGTCGCGTACCCGATCACGTATGACGGGCACTCGGACTCCTATCCGCTGCACATCGCGGCGAAGGTGCTGTCGGACGGCACCAGCTCCCGCATCTATCAGCGGCTGGTGTACAAGGAGCGCCTCGCGCTCTCGGCCTCGGGGCAGGCCAACCTGATCGAGCACCCGAACCTGTTCTACACGGTCGCGATCGTGGCGCCGGGGCACACGCCGGAGCAGGTGTCCAACGCGCTGATCGACGAGCTCGACAAGCTGGTCCGCGAGCCGATCGCCGTCCGCGAGCTCGAACGTAGCAAGAATCAGTTCGCGCGCGATTACGTGATCGGCCGGCAGACGGTGCAGCAGAAGGCGCAGTCGCTGGCCCACGCCGTGGTGCTGCACAAGGGCGACGTCGGCACCGCCGACAACGAGTTCGACATCTTCCAGAACATCACCGCGGCCGACGTGCAGCGGGTGGCGAAGACGTATTTCACGCCGCAGAGCCGGATGGTGCTGACGATCATGCCGCGTGGCCAGCGTCCCGCCGTCGGGGGAGGCCAGTGATGCGGCGGATGGGCCGGACGTTCTGGATGGTCGCCGTCGCCGCGCTGATTGCGGTGTCGTCGCCGGTGTGTGCGCAGGACCGGCCACCCCGTCCGCTCGAGGCGCGCGACGTCAAGATTCCCCCCTACGAGATCCGGACGCTGCCCAACGGGCTGCGCGTGGTCGTCGTCTCGCAGCACGAACAGCCGGCGATCAGCCTTCGCCTGCTCGTGCGGGCGGGCTCGGCCCAGGACCCGGCCAACAAGCCCGGCGTGGCGGCGATGGCCGGCGCGCTCCTCGACCAGGGCAGCGCCAAGCGCTCGTCGGAGCAGATCGCCGACGCCATCGACTACGTCGGCGGCGCCCTCGGGACGGGTGCCGGCACCGATCTGTCGTACGTCAACGTGCTGGTCCTCAAGGACAGCTTCGACATGGCGCTCGATCTCGTGTCCGAGGTCGCGCGCACACCGTCGTTCCCGCAGGACGAACTCGATCGCGTGCGCGAGCAGGCGCTCTCGGCGATGAGCGTCAACATGCAGGATCCGGAGTACGTCGCCGACGCGGTGATCGAGCGGCTCGTCTTCGGCTTTCACCCGTACGGCCTGCCGGGCAATGGCACGCCGGACTCGCTGACCGCCATCACGCGCGACGATCTCGTGCAGTTCCACAAGACCTGGTTCGCGCCGGGCAATGCGCTGCTCGCCGTGGTCGGGGACATCGATCCCGAGCAGGCGTTTGCCGGCGTGACGCGCGCCCTTGGCGGATGGGAGAGCCGGCAGACACCGCCGATCGAGGTCATGGAGGTGCCGGAGGCGACGCGACGGATCGTGCTCGTCGATCGCCCCAACGCGGTGCAGACCGAGATCCGGGCCGGGCACGTCGCGATTCCACGCAAGCACCCCGAGTACATGGCTCTCAACCTCGCCACGAAGATTCTCGGCGGCGAAGGGGCCAATCGTCTCCAGAACGTCCTGCGCTCCGAACGTGGCCTGACCTACGGCGCGTCGGCCGACATGGATGCGTTCAAGCAGGCGGGCTCGATCATCGCCGAGACCGATACGCAGACGTCGACGACCGGCGAGGCCCTGCGGATCACGATCGACGAGTTCTCGCGCCTCGTACGTGAGCCGGTGGGCGAGCGCGAACTGATGGGCGCGCAGGCATATCTGGCCGGCAGCTTCCCGCTCGGACTGGAGACCGCGGACGACATCGCCCTGCAGGTCCTGAACCTCTTGTTCTTCGATCTCGACGTGAAGGAACTCGAGACCTACCGCGATCGTGTCAACGCGGTCACCAGCGCCGACATCGGGCGCGTGGCGCGGCAGTTCATCAAGCCGTCGCGCCTCTCGATCGTACTGGTGGGCGACGCCAAGCTGGTCCTGCCGCAGCTCAAGGCCGTCGGCATCGACAACGTCGAGGTGCTGCCGCTGCCGGAACTCGACCTGACGAGTCCATCGCTGAATCGACGGTCGACGCCGACCCGCAGCCCCGTGGGGCGCTAGCCCGCATGGCGGGTGTGATGATCTCCTGTGGCGAGCCGTCCGGCGACCTCTACGCCGGCGCGCTCGCGACGGCGCTGCGGCGCCGCGCACCCGGTCTCGACATCTACGGCTTTGGTGGGTCGCGATTGTCGGCCGCCGGTGGCGAACTGATTGGCTCCTACGAGGGGCATTCGGTGACCGGGCTGGCCGAAGTGGTGCGCACGCTGCCGCGCACGTGGCGCATGTATCGCCAGCTGGTCGCGGAGGCCGAGCGTCGCCGGCCCGACGTGTTCGTCGCGATCGACTTCGCCGACTTCAACTTCCGACTCGGTCAGGCCCTGCACCGGCGTGGGATCCCCGTCGTCTACTACATCGGGCCGCAGCTGTGGGCGTGGCGCCCCGGCCGCATGCAGGTCATCAAGCGTTTCGCCGACAAGGTGCTGGTGATCTTCCCATTCGAACAGGCGCTGTACGAGAAGGCCGGCGTCCCCGTCAGCTTCGTCGGGCATCCGCTGATCGATCTGATCGGCCGCAGCAGCGAGCGGACGGCGTTGTTGATCCAGCATGGCCTGTCGACCGCAGCGCGGACGATCGCCGTGTTGCCGGGCAGCCGGCGCAATGAAGTGGCCGGGACGCTGCCGACCTTGCTGGAGGCCTGCACCCGGCTGCGCGAAGCGGAGCCCGACCTGCAGTTCCTCATCGCGCGCGCACCGGGCCTCGACGATGAGCAGTTCGCGGCCGTGCGCCAGTCGGGTCTGCCCATCGGGTTGCACGACGGCGATACCGATGCCGTGCTCGCCGCCAGCGATCTGGTGCTTACCGCATCGGGGACGGCGACGGTGCAGACCGCCCTGCACGGCAAGCCGATGGTGATCGTCTACCGACTCTCGCCGTTGACGTATCGGCTCGGTCGTCGCTTCGTGAAGCTCGACACCTTCGGCATGGTGAACCTCATCGCCGGCCGTCGCATCGTGCCCGAATTGATTCAGGACGACTTCACGGTGGCCCGGGTCGTCGACGAGGCGTTGCGGTTCCTGCGCGACGAGGCATATACCGCCCGCGTTCGCGCCGACCTGGCCGCGGTCGTGACCGCACTGGGCGGCCCGGGAGCGTCCGAGCGCGCGGCCACAGAGGTCCTGGCGGTCGCCACCCGGCGCGCCTGACGCACCACGAACCACAGAAAGTGATGACGACGTGAACGTACGCAAGACGGGTGGATGGCTCCGGCTCCTCGGGAGCCTGCTGGTCGTCGCCCAGGTACTCCCGGGACCGGCCCGCAGCGAGGCGTCGGTCGTCGTGCCGCTCTCGCTGGTGGAGTTGACGGATGCGGCCGGCCTGATCGTCGATGCAACAGTGGCCGAAGTGCGGGTTGCGCAGGGTCCGGACGGACTGGAGCGCGTGGTGCTGCTGCGCGTCGACGAACGATGGAAGGGTGAGTCGGAAGCCTCCGTCTACGTTCGACTGGCGGGCGGACGCCTCGGTCGCATCGAGACGCGCGTCGCCGGCGTGCCCGAGGTGACCGAGGGCGATCGCCTGGTGTGGTTCCTGGCGCCACACCCACGTGGGGGCTTCAGCGTGATCGGTTTGCACCAGGGCGCCATGCGCACGCTGACGTCGACGGCGGGTGAGTCGCACGTGCTCGCGCCCTCCCGCGTGGCCGCCCGCGGCGACGTGCGTCGTGTGCCGCGCCGGTTGTCGGATCTGGCCAGCGACGTTCGCGCGATGGTGGCATCTGGGGCGCAGCGATGACGTGGCGCTGGCGCGTGGCGCTGCTGACGATTGCTCTGGCTGTCGTCGCGGCGGTGCCGACCTCGGCGTACCTGAAGTTCGGATACACGGTCGGCGGTCAATCCCTGGTGCTGCGGTGGCGCGATGGCGCGCCGGTGCGGTACTTCGTCGGCTCGCAGGGGGGAGGCGGCCTCACGGGCGACGAGTTCCGCCAGGCGGTCGCGCGATCGTTTGCGACGTGGGAGGCGGTGGCGACCTCGACGCTGCGCTTCAGCGCGGCGGGCACCACGGACCGACCGCTCGAAGAGAACGACGGCGTGACGACGCTCGCGTTCGCCAATCGACCGCAGCTCGATCGCACACTCGGTGCGACGAGTTACACCATCGACGTCACCAGTGGTGAACTGCTCGAGGCCGACATCTTCTTCAACGCGTCGTTTCCGTGGTCGGTGGACGGCAGCGGCGAGACCGGACGCTTCGATCTCCAATCGATCGCCACACACGAGATCGGTCACCTCGCCGGACTCGGGCACTCCGCGCTCGGCGAGACCGAAGGCTTCGGCGGCAGCCGCCGGGTTCTCAGTGCCGGGGCGGTGATGTTCCCGATCGCGTTCACTCCCGGCAATATCGACGGTCGACGCCTGCAGCCCGACGACATCGCCGGCGTCTCCGACATCTATCCCTCGTCGACGTTCCGTCGCGACACCGGGAGTGTGTCCGGCCACGTGACCAAGAACGGACTCGGCGTCTTCGGTGCGCACGTCGTCGCCATGCACCTGCGGTCGGGCGCGCTGGTGAGCAGCTTCACCCTCGACGAGGGTGGCAGCTTCGTCATCGCCGGCCTTGAGGCCGGTCCGACCGTTCTGCGGGTCGAGCCGCTCGACGATGCCGACGTCCAGAGCTTCATCGAAGGCACGCGCGTCGACGCCAACTTCCGGGTCGCGTTCTCGCCGCGGGCGCTGTTCGTGCCGCGCGGCGGTAACCTGCCCGACGTCGAGATTGCCGTGGTGGCCAAGTGAGGTCCCTGAAGCCACTCGCAAGGCGCAGTCTGCTGGCGTTGGTCCTCATCGCGGGGAGCACCGTGCCGGCGATGGGGCAGGCCACGCCGCGGATCGAGGTGATCGTGCTCGGTGGTCTGGTCGGCGGCGGTGACCTGGGCGACCGTAAGGCCGACGCGTTGGGTAACCAGGCGCCGACGAGTCCACCGGCGACGTGGTTCAGCACGAGTGCGCGCATCGACGCGGCTCCGGCGATCGAGGGGCGGGTCGGCGTGCGGGCGTTCGGTGGATTCTGGGTCGAGGGCGGCGTCAACTACTCGCGACCGGAGTTCGTGGTCGACATCTCGCAGGACGTCGAGGGTGCCCCGGACACGACCGCGACCTCGCAGCTGACGGAGGTGCTGGTCGACGGGTCGTTGCAGTACCGCTTCAAGGGCCGACGCCTCAGCCCGTTCGTGCTCGCCGGCGCCGGGTATCTCCGGCAGCTGGACGACACACGCGCGACGGCGGAGACCGGTTGGCTGGCGCAGGCCGGCGGTGGGGTCGTCGTGCGGCTCGCGCCCGGCAGTCGCGGGTTCGCCCGCCGGATCGCGCTCCGCGCCGACGTGCGTGTGGTGTGGCTGCGCGACGGCGTGGTGCTGGAGAAGCAGCGAGGGCCAGGCGTGAGCGCCCTCGCAGGCGTCAGTATCGGACTGTGAAGGTTCGGACGCACGAAGCGGCGCGTCCCGCGGTCTGCGGACGGCCCGGCGGGCCGTCCCTTCCGAGATGCGGATGGTTCAGGTAGGGCCCGCTCGCCGAGCGGGCCGCTCTCATCTCACGCCGAGCAGGATTTCCGTCGTGAGCTGATCGAGCTGCTCGTAGGCGAGTCCACGCGATGCGATCGCCTTGCGGTCGAACGTGCGGTTGGCGAGGGCGCGGGCGGCATCGGCGCTGAACTTGCCAACCGACGCGTTGTCGCCGTGCGCCGCCTTCACGAGGCCCTGGATCTCGGCGTCGGCATTCCAGCGCGCCGCCTTCTCCTTGAGAATCACGTACGTGCGCATGCACCCGCGCGCGAACGCCCTGACGCCGTCGTAGTCCTCGCTGCGGTACGCGTGCGCGTCGAAGTGGCGCGGGCCGTCGTAGCCGACATCCTCGAGGAACTTCACGAGGAAGAACGCCGCACGCGGGTTGGCGGCGCCGAAGCGGAAGTCCTGGTCGTAGCGGCCCGGGTTCTGGTCGTTCAGGTCGATGTGGAACAGCTTGCCGGCTTCCCACGCCTGGCCGACGGCGTGCGTGAAATTGAGGCCGGCCATCGTCTCGTGCGCGACTTCGGGGTTCACGCCGACCATGTCCGGATGGTCGAGCGTCGGGATGAACCCGAGGTAGTTGCCGGTCGTCGCCATGTAGATGTCGCCACGCGGCTCGTTCGGCTTGGCTTCCAGCGCGAAGCGGTATTGGTATCCCTGCGCGATGTTGTATTCGCACAGGTAGTTGATCGCCTCCCGCAACCGCTTCACGGCGTCGTCCGGCCGCCGGCAGGCGTCGGTCTCGGTGCCTTCACGGCCGCCCCACAACACGAAGATGCTGGCGCCCAGCTCGGCGCCGATGTCCATCGCGCTCATCGTCTTCTGGACGGCGTAGGCGCGGACCTGCGGGTCGTTGGCGGTGAAGGCGCCGTCCTTGAAGATGGGGTCGGTGAACAGGCTGACGGTGGCCATCGGGACCACCAGGCCATGCGCGTCGCAGGCCGCCTTGAACTCCGAGACGATGGTGTCGCGCTCGCTTGGCGTGGCGTCGATCGGCACCAGGTCGTTGTCGTGGAGGTTGACGCCCCACGCCCCGAGCTCGGCCAGCATCTTCACGGCATCGGTCGGGGGGAGGACGTCGCGTACGGGCTCGCCGAAGGGGTCCCTTCCGCGGTTGCATACCGTCCAGAGGCCGAAAGTGAACTTGTGATCAGGTTGCGGCTGATAGGCGTCGGACACGCGGATCGGGCTCCCGGAAAGGAATCGAGGGCTGCAGTGTAGATCACCGCAGCCCCCGAAAAATGCCCGCGTCCAGAAAAAGTTTCAAAAAGTGCCAAAAGCGCCGTCTACGAGGCCAGGGCCTCCGCGATGGCCTTGCGCAGCACCGGATCGTCGGGCGCGACCTTGCTCGGGAAGAAGGCGCGGACGCGGCCGTCCTTGCCGATGACGTACTTGGAGAAGTTCCAGGCCGGCAGGTGTCCGGTGCCACCGAGGTACGTGTAGATCGGCGACTGCTCCGGGCCGGCCTTGGTCACCAGCTTGGAGAACATCGGGAAGGTGACGCCGTAGTTGCGCTGGCAGAACGTGGCGATCTCCTCGGCGGCGCCAGGCTCCTGCCCGCCGAAGTCATTGCTCGGGAAACCGAGCACCGAGAAGCCCTTGTCCTTCATCTCGTCGTGCAGCTTCTGCAGGCCGGCGTACTGCGGTGTGTAGCCGCACTTGCTCGCCGTGTTGACCACCAGCGTGACCTTGCCCTTGTACGCCGAGAGCGGCGCCGGCTTGCCGGTGAGCGACGTGGTCTGCAGGTCGTAGAACGATCCATCGGGCTGGGCGGTCGGCATCTGGGCTTTCGTCGTCGTGAAGAGCGCGGTCGCGGTGGCGATGACGGTGACGATCACACTCAGAATCCATTTGCGCATGTGTCTGGTCCTTTTCGGGGGGCAGCCGAACGTCACCTAGGACGCCGCTGGAGCCGCGGCTGTTTCACGGCAGCTGGGCGCGAACCTGTGCGAGGGCGGGGTAGAGGGCCTGATAGGCGCGGTACTGGCGGTCGAGCACCTCCCGTCCGTCCGCAGGCGGCACTTCGCTCGTGACGCGCACGACGCCGTCGCACGCCGTATCGACGTCTGGCCAGACCCCGGCGCCGACGCCGGCGAGCACGGCCGCACCATAGGCCGCCCCTTCCTCGGCCGCCACCGTCTGCACGGCCTGCCCGTACACGTCGGCCTGGACCTGCCGCCACAGTGGCGAGCGGGCGCCACCGCCTCCCAGACGGATGGCGTCGACCGGCACCTGCATCTCGCGCAGGATCGTGAAGCTGTCACGCAGGCTGAAGGCGACCCCTTCGAGGATGGCCCGCACGATATGGCCGCGGCCGTGCGAGGCCGCGAGGCCGACGAGTGCGGCGCGGGCACGTGCGTCGAGATGCGGCGTGCGTTCGCCCATCAGATATGGCGCCCACAGCACACCGTCGGCGCCGGCCGGCACGGCCAGCGCTTCGTCGGTCAGCCGCTCGTAGGGATCGCGCCCATCGTCCAGGCCGGAGCCGAAGCGATCGCGGAACCAGCGCAGTGAGAGGCCGGCGGCCTGGGTTACGCCCATCACGTGCCAGCGACCCGGCACCGCGTGGCAGAACGTGTGGACGCGGCCCTGAGGATCGAGGGCCGGTCGATCGGTGGCGGCAAACACCACCCCCGACGTGCCGATCGTCGCGCTCACGATGCCGGCGCGCACGATGCCCATGCCGACCGCACCGGCAGCCTGGTCGCCACCGCCCGCGACGACCGGTGTGCCGGCCGTCAGGCCGGTCGCTTCGGCCCCGGCCGCGGTGACCGAGCCGGTGACCTGCGGGCCTTCGAACGCCTCCGGCAGCAGGGTGGCGGACAGGCCGGTCGCACGGAGCATCTCGCTCGACCAGGTGCGGCGTGCGACGTCGAACAGCAGGGTGCCCGAGGCGTCCGCGACGTCCGTGGCCAGACGGCCCGTGAGCTTGTAGCGGATGTAGTCCTTGGGCAGGAGCACGTGCCGGACGCGGGCCCACGCATCCGGTTCGGTGCGGCGCGCCCACAGCAGTTTCGGCAGCGTGAAACCCGTGAGCGCCGGGTTACTCGTCAACTCGATCAGGCGGGTCGCGCCGATCTGCGCCGTCAGGTCGTCGCACTCGGCCTGGGTGCGCTGGTCGCACCAGATGAGGGCCGGCCGCACGACGCGGCCGTCGGCGTCGAGGAGGGTGGCGCCATGCATCTGGCCGGTGAGGCCGATCGCCGCGATCTGCGAGGCTTCGATGCCGGACGCCTCGAGGGCGCGCGGCACGGCAGCCTTGCAGGCCCGCCACCAGTCGTCGGGATCCTGCTCGGCCCACCCGGTCTCGGGCGACGCAAACGGGACGTGTTCGGTGGTCGCCGAACCGAGGACGGTGCCTGACTCGTCGATCACCAGCGCGCGTGTGCCGCCGGTGCCGACGTCGATGCCGAGGAGATAGGTCATAGGGTGACCGGAGGTCGCCGCATGCTATAACACGCGGTCTCAATCGACGGGTACCGGGCGCCGGGTACCGGGAACCGGGGATCACGTGACCATCATGCGCATCACTACGACCACCGTCTGCTTCGCACTCGGACTCGCCATGGCCATGCCCGTTGCCGCCCAACTGCCAGCGACCGGCACCGAGATTCCGCTCTGGTCCGGCGCCGTGCCGTACGCCACAGGCACGGGCCCAGAGGACACGCCGGCGCTCACGGTGTACCGACCCGAGCCAGGCACGGCGACCGGTGCGGCCTTCATCGTGCTGCCGGGCGGCGGCTATCGCGGTCGTGCCGCACATGAGGGTGAGCCGATCGCGCGCTGGCTGAACACGGTGGGGGTAACGGCCTTCGTCGCGCGCTATCGCGTGGCGCCATATCGGCATCCGGCACCGGCCACTGACGCTGCGCGTGCCATCCAGTACGTCCGCGCCCACGCCGCCGAATGGCAGCTCGACCCGGCCCGCGTCGGCATCCTCGGCTTCTCGGCCGGCGGCCATCTCGCGAGCACGGCAGCGACGCAGTTCGTCGAGGGCGACACCGCCTCCGCCGATCGCGTCGCGCGGGTCAGCAGCCGACCCGATCTCGCCATCCTCATCTACCCGGTGATCACGTTCACCGACGAGCCGAACGTGCACAAAGGGTCGCGAACGAACCTGCTGGGGCCCGACGCGACGCCCGAGCAGATGGCGGCGATGTCCTCCGAGCGGCGGGTGACGTCGCGCACGCCGCCGGCCTTCCTCATCCACACCACCGGCGACACCGGCGTGCCGCCCGAGAACAGCCTGCTGTTCGTGCAGGCGATGCGCAAGGCCGGGGTGGAGGTCGAACTCCACCTCTACGAGGGCGGCCGCCACGGCTTCGGGCTCGGCGAGAAGGAAGGCCCGATCGCGACGTGGCCGGTCCTCGCCGGCTTGTGGTTGCACAAGCACGGCTTCGCGCGCGAGACGATGGTCGCCGTGAAGTAGCGTCGCCGCCGAGGGCGGCATCCGACTTGTGGTTGCCGCTCCCGGCACGCTGTCATATGCTCGGCCTGATTCCGTGCAGAGCTCACAGCGAGGCCAACGGTGACAATGCGGGTGGGATTCACCGGGGGCGGCAACATCACCGATACACACGTCCGGGCCATTCAGGAGGTCCCCGGCCTCCAGGCCGTCGGCGTGTGCGGACCCAATTCCACCAAGGTGGCCGCGACCGCGGCTCGCCATCACCTCTCGGCCGCCTCGACGCTGGCCGAGCTCCTCGACAAGACACCGCTCGACATCGTCTGCATAGGCAGCCCGTCGGGCGTGCACACCGACGAGATTGCGCTGGCCGCCTCGCGCGGCTGTCACGTGCTGTGCGAGAAGCCGCTCGACGTCACGATCGAAAGGGTCGACGCGGCGATCACCGCGGTCGAACGCGCCGGCGTGATGCTGGGCGTGTTCTTCCAGGATCGCTGCACGCCGGCGTTCCGCGACGCCCACGCCGCCATCGCGGCAGGCAAGCTGGGTCGCGTGCTGCTCGTCGACGCACGGGTGAAGTGGTACCGCGGGCCCGAGTACTACGGGAACTCGGCGTGGCGTGGATCGCAGACGCTCGACGGTGGCGGGGCCCTGATGAATCAGGGCATCCACACGGTGGACCTGCTGCTGTACCTGCTCGGCGACGTCACGTCGGTGCAGGCCAGGGCGGCCACCGCGCTGCACGACATCGTCGTGGAGGACACGCTGGTGGCGTCGATGACGTTTGCCAACGGCGCCCTCGGCACGCTGCAGACGACGACGGCGGCGTACCCGGGGTATCCGCGCCGCATCGAGATCACCGGCACGGAAGGCACGCTGGTCATCGAGCACGACCGGATTGCCAGCTGGGACCTGAAGAGCGGGCGTGAGGACGTCGGTGGACTGACGAGCGCGACGCAGAGCGCATCGACGGCGGTCGTTGCCGATGCGACACCGCACCGCCGGGTCGTCGAGGACTTCATGGAGGCGTTGCGCACCGGCCGTCGCCCGGCGTGCGACGCGCGCGAAGGGCGACGGAGCGTGGCGCTGGCCGAGGCGCTGTACGACTCGGCCCGACGGAACGCGAGCGTCGACGTCGCCACCGCCTGAAGGCAGGCGCGGGACGTCGGCAGGACGCCGAAGCGAGATCAGGAGACGGGACATGACCGAGATGAACGACCAGCGGACGGCCTCCGGAATCAGCCGCCGATCGATGCTCAGGGCCGTCGCCACCAGCGTCGGCACGATCGCGATGTTGCCGGTGCTCTCCGAAGAAGGCGCCTACGCATTCGAAGCGATCCAGCGGGCCAACGCGGCGCCGAAGCTGAAGGCACTGACGCCGGCCCAGTACGCCACCGTCGACGCCTTCACCGACGCCATCATCCCGACCGACGCCCATTCACCGGGGGCGAAGGCGGCGCGGGTGGCCGACTACATCGACCTGCTGCTGTCGGAATCGGACGCGCCGCTGCGCAACAGCTGGACGCAGGGACTGGCAGCCCTCGACGACGCGTCGACGGCGAAGTTCACGGCGCCGTTCGTCAAGCTGACGCCGGCCCAGGTGAACGAGTTCCTCACCGAGATCAGCGCCAACGAAGCGCAGCCCAAGACGCCCGTCGAGCAGTTCTTCAAGGCGACCAAGGACGCGACGATTCGCGGCTACTACACGTCCGAGATCGGCATCCACAAGGATCTCCAGTACAAGGGCAACCAGTACCTGCCCGAGTTCGTCGGCTGCCTCACCGAGGACGGCAAGGATTGCCCGCACTGCGGCCAGAAGGCGCAGGCAAAGGCCTAGGCGATGCAGGCACAGGCTTCCGCACCGCTCACGCCAGGCAAGGAACAGTACGACGCCATCGTCGTCGGCTCGGGCGCGGCCGGTGGCATGGCGGCGTTCCAGCTGGCCACGGCCGGCATCAAGGTGCTGCTCCTCGAGGCGGGTCGCAATCTCGATCCGCTCAAGGAGTACAAGACGATGGAGTGGCCGTACAAGGACATGCGCCGCCATCGCCTGCCGGTGGGGGAGTTCGCGCTGTCGGCGGCCGAGTACCGCACGCTCGATCGCCCGTACGGTCTCACGCCGGAGATGCAGAAGTACAAGAAGGTGATGGCCTATTCGGGCAATCACTTCACGCGCGACTGGATCGCCGACGAGAAGCAGAACCCGATTACCGGCACGCCCTACGCCTGGGTGCGGGCGCGCGTGCTCGGCGGCAAGACCAACCTCTGGGGCCGCGTGTCCCTGCGCTTCTCCGATCTC
>DATJTM010000249.1:0-2264 GCA_035503395.1 Luteitalea sp. | reverse complement strand
GAACCCGGTCTTCGACGAGTTGGAGTGTGGATCGTGAAGACGGAATGCTATGCCGCGGCGATCACCCCGCTGAAGGACGGCGGGTCAAGAATCGACGATGGCGGGATCGCCGAATATGTCCGGTTCCTGGCTGAGGCGCGCCTCGATGGAGTGATGGTCACCGGGACGGCGGGTGAAGGCCTGCTCCTCAGTGGTGCGCAACGGCGACAGGTGGCGGAGCAATTCATCGCCGCTGCGCCGTCGGGGTTTCGGACCCTCGTTCAGTGCGGTGCGCAGACGACCTCCGAGACGACGGAGCTGGCAGGTCATGCGGCAGCAGTCGGTGCCGCCGGCGTGCTGGTGATCTGTCCTGCGTATTTCCCATTGGACCCCGCCGCCCAGCACGCGTTCCTCAGTGCCGCAGCCGCGGCCTGCGCACCGCTTCCGTTCGGCGTCTATGAGTTCGCGCGGGCGTCCGGATATGCGGTCTCGCACGAGGTCATCGGCACGCTGCGGGACGAGCACCCCAACTTCGAGATGATCAAGATCTCCGATACTCCCTGGGAGAGCTTTTCGGAGTACCTGCAGCACGGCCTACGAGCCTTCTGTGGCCCTGAGGGACTGATCGGGCCCGCGCTCGCAGCGGGGGCGGCCGGGGCGATCTCGGCGCTCGCCGCAGCCCTCCCACATGAGGTGGCTCGCGCCGTCCGTGAGCGTGACGAGGATCAGCTGGTGCTCGTCCAGCGGCTGCGCGCGTGCCTCGACCGCTTTCCCCGGCAAGCGGCCCTGAAGGCTGTCCTTCGCGAACACGGCGTACCCATCGAGGAGACCGTTCGGCCGCCCCTCCGGGCGCTCACGCGCGACGAGCGCGTGGCCGTGATCCGTGGGGTTCACGACCTCCTGGGCCGCGCCTACGCGTAGCGAGGGCAGCAGATCAACGCCGATCGTTTCCTGCACACCTTCCGCGGGTACCCGAGATGAGAGAGAGGTTTGACGTAGATCATTGAGGTAGGCCTGGGAGGAGTATGTGATGGCACCAACTTCTGCCGGTACGCAGAGGCAGCCGCTCGGCACGCGACGCCGGCGGCCTGGTCCACTCGCTCGACTCGACCGGATACCGGTTTGGCCCTACGAACGCAAACTGCTGTGGGTCGTCGGTGCCGGTTACTTCTTCGCGTTCTTCGACATCGTCACGATCTCGTTTGCCGCACCCGTGATCGCGACACAGTTCCACGTCTCCAAATCGAGCGTGACGCTGTCTGTGACGAGCAGCCTGATCGGCTACATCATCGGCGCGTTTGCCAACAGTACGATCGCCGACAAGTGGGGGCGGAAGCTGAGCCTCACCGTCTCGGTGGCGGTGTTCTCGGTCGGCACGATTCTGGCCGCGTTCAGCACCAACGTCACGGAGCTCATCGTCTTTCGCTTCATCGCCGGACTGGGGATCGGCGCCGAGATCGCCGCGGTCACGACATACATCGGCGAGCTCTCTCCGGCCCGGCTGCGCGGCCGCTACACCAGCTGGGCGACGACAGCCGCGTATGCCGGCTTCGCCGTGGTGCCGTTCGCGGCCCGGGGCCTGGTCCCGACGTTCGCATCGGGATGGCGGATCCTGTTCCTGATCGGTGCGCTCGGCGGCCTGACGATTCTGTTCATGCGGCGTGACCTGCCGCCCTCTCCGCGCTGGCTGGTCACGCAGGGTCGCAGCGACGAGGCGCACGAAGTCGTGGCCGAGGCCGAGGACAAGGCGCGCGAGGAGGTCGACGGTCAGCTGCCGCAACCAGAGCCGGTGCCGGACGAGGCGAAGGCGGAGCGATTCCCGGTCGCCGTACTGCTGCGCCCGCCGATGGTCGGCCGTCTAGCGCTGTTCGTCGGGATCTGGTTCGTCTACTACGTCGGGAACTACGGCTGGCTGACGCTGGCGCCGACGCTGTTCACCGACAAGGGCTACAGCCTCGCCGACAGCACCAGCTACCTGGTCGTGTCGGGAATCGGCTTCCTCGTCGGTGCGTTTGCCACCACCCGGTTCAGCGATCGCTTGGAGCGTAAGTACACGACCGCGTCTTTCGCGGTGGCGTGGGCGATCTCGCTGTTCGTCATCGGCTACTTCGTCTCGCCGACGATCATCATCGTGTTCGGCTTCATCGCCTCGGCCACGATCGGCCTGCTCGTGCCGATGCTCTACACCTACACGGCCGAGCACTTCCCGACGTCGGCCCGGGCCACCGGAGTCGCTCTGAGCGACGGGCTTGGCCACGTCGGCGGTGCGCTGGCGCCGCTGATCG
>DATJTM010000248.1:0-13330 GCA_035503395.1 Luteitalea sp. | reverse complement strand
CTACGCGATCGTCGATGCCGACGTCACGTCGCGAGCCGGCTGGCAAGTGCCCGATCTCGCCGACGCCTACCTCCAGGCGGGCGTCCGCTTCCTGCAACTGCGCGCAAAGTCGGCGGGTGCCCGCGACGTCCTCGCGTGGACGGAGGCGATCGCGAGTCGACTCGCGCCTGGTGCCTGGCTCATCACCAACGATCGCGTCGATCTGGCTCTTGTCGCCGGCACCCGCCATGTCCATCTGGGGCAGGACGATCTGCCTGTCGGCGAGGCGCGCCGCCTGCTCGGCGACGAGGCGATCATCGGCGTGTCGACGCACACACCCGCGCAGATCGCCGATGCCTGTCGGTTGCCCATCGACTATCTCGCCGTCGGGCCCGTCTTCGGCACGCAGACCAAGGACACCGGCTACACCGCGGTCGGACTCGATCTCGTGCGTGACGCTCGAGCCCGCACGGAGTCAGCGGTGCCACGCGGTCACGCAGCCATGCCCATCGTCGTGATCGGCGGCGTGACGCTCGCCAACGCGCCAGACGCGATTGAGGCGGGCGCGGCCGCGGTGGCGGTCATCTCCGACTTGCTCCTCGGCAGCACCCCGCACGCCCAGGTGCGTGCCTACCTCACGGCGCTCGGCGAACGCTGAGGTAGGCGGGACATGGCGTCCGATTGGCGGGCGCCGCGGCGTCGGCGCGGGCCGGCTCATCGTGACTCGTCCGTGTATAATCGGCCGTCTTTGCTGCCTGAAGCGCCGAATTTCCGGTGCGTGGTGCGTTTGTCCGGAAGGGCAGGCGAGCCTGGAGGGTTCTCAATGTCGGTGTTTGCGACCAAGTCGATCGATCGCATTCGAGCGGAAGCTGCGGCTTCCAGCGAGCACGGGTTGAAGCGCGTGCTCGGTGCGGGTGATCTCGTCACCCTGGGCATCGGCGCCATCATCGGCACCGGCATCTTCGTGTTGACTGGACAAGCGGCGGCCGCCCATGCGGGTCCGGCGATCGTCTTGTCGATGGTACTGGCCGGCGTGGCGAGTGCACTGGCCGGGCTCTGCTATGCGGAGTTCGCGTCGACGGTGCCCATTTCCGGATCGGCCTACACGTACGGTTACGCCACGCTCGGGGAGTTCGTCGCCTGGATCATCGGCTGGGACCTCATCCTCGAGTACGCCCTCGGCGCCGCGACGGTCGCAGTCGGCTGGTCGGGGTACGTCATCAGTTTCCTGCACGACCTCGGCATCCAGTTCCCGGCGGCACTCAGTGCCGCGCCCGGCTCGATCATCACGCTCGCCGACGGGTCGACCGTGACCTCGGTGTTCAACCTGCCGGCGGTCCTCATCACCATCCTCGTGACGACGTTGCTCGTCGTCGGCATCCAGGAATCGGCGCGCGTCAACGCGATCATCGTCGTCGTGAAGGTCGCGGTCGTGATTCTCGTGATCGCGGCCGGCTCGATGTTCGTCGACTCGGGCAACTGGTCGCCCTTCATCCCGGAGAACAAGGGGCAGTTCGGCTTGTTCGGCTGGAGCGGCATCGTCCGTGGGGCAGGCGTCATCTTCTTCGCCTTCATCGGCTTCGACGCAGTGTCGACGGCCGCGCAGGAAGCCAGGAACCCGCAGCGCGACATGCCGATCGGCATCCTCGGGTCCCTCGTCGTGTGCACCATCCTTTACGTACTGGTGTCGGGCGTGATGGTCGGACTGGTGCCATACACGGAGCTGGGCGTTGCGGCGCCGATGGCCGTGGCGATCGATGCGGCCCGCATCAAGGCCGAAGGCAGCGCGCTCGCGCCGCTGCTCGCGGTGCTGCCGATGCTGGTGAAGCTCGGCGCGATTGCCGGCCTGAGCTCGGTGATGGTCGTGATGATGCTCGGCCAGCCCCGCGTGTTCCTGTCGATGGCCAACGACGGCCTGCTGCCTGGCTGGGCCCGCACCATCCATCCGAAGTACCGGACGCCGTACGTCACCACCATCCTCACGGGTGTGGTGGTCGCGCTGGCCGCCGGCTTCACGCCGATCAACATCCTCGGCGAACTGGTGAGCATCGGCACGCTGCTGGCCTTCGTCATCGTGTCGCTCGGCATCCTGGTGCTGCGGATCAAGCGCCCCGACATCGAGCGTCCGTTCCGGGTGCCGGCGGTGTTCGTGGTCGCGCCCTTGTCCGCGCTCGTGTCGTTCGGCCTGATGGCGGGGCTGCCGTGGCACACCTGGGAGCGCCTACTGATCTGGATGGCGCTCGGGGTGGTCGTGTACTTCGCGTACGGCTATCGCCACAGCTTCCTGCGGCGAGACGGGCTGGCCTGATGCCAGCGCGGGTGCTCGACGGCGCCGCACTCTCGCGCCGCATGCGCGAGGACCTGCAGCCGCTCGTCCAGTCGTTCACGGCCCGGGCGGGACGGCCGCCCGGGCTCGCCCTCGTCCTCGTGGGCGACGACCCCGCCTCGCACGTCTACGTCGGCAGCAAGAAGACGCACGGCACGGAGGTCGGCTTCCGGGTCGACCTGCACCAGCATCCGGCGTCGATGACGCTCGACGACGTGCTCGCGCTCGTTCGTCAGCTGAACGCCGACGAGGCGATCGACGGCATCCTCGTGCAGTCGCCGCTCCCCGCGGCGATGGGCCCGGAGGCAGCGCGTCGAGTCTTCGAGACCATCGACCCGGCCAAGGACGTCGACGGCTTCACGGCCGAGAACGTCGGTCGTCTCGTGCAGAACCGCGAAGGGCTGGTGGCCTGCACGCCGGCTGGCGTCATCGAGCTGCTCGAGCGCAGCGAAGTGAAGATCGCCGGTCAGCGCGCCGTCGTCATCGGCCGCAGCGACATCGTCGGCAAGCCGATGGCGCTTCTGCTGCTGCATCGCCATGCCACGGTGACGGTCGCGCATTCACGGACCGCCAACCTGGCCGCCGTCGCGCGTGAGGCCGACATCCTCGTTGCTGCGATTGGCCGCGCCGGCTTCGTGACGCCTGACTTCGTCAAGCCGGGAGCGACGGTCATCGATGTCGGGATGAATCGCGTGACCGAGGAAGTCGATGTGGTGCGGTTCTTCGGCGAAGGATCGGCGCGGCACGACGGCTGGAAGAAGCGCGGTTCGGTGCTGATGGGCGACGTGCATCCAGGCGTCGCCGACGTTGCCGGTGCGCTCACGCCCGTCCCGGGTGGCGTCGGCCCGCTGACGATCGCGATGCTGATGCGCAACACGCTCACCGCCGCCGAACGCTGTATCCGCATGGCGTAAAGGTCGCCGGCCTGGTCGGCCGGCGCTGCTCGATCGGCCGCTCCCGCCTTCGCATGGGTGCTACGGCGGGCAAGCGGGGAGCGGCCCCTACCTTCTGAGCCAGTCGATCTTTTCGTAGCCGTCCGACTCGTCGGACGGTTCGGTCGGTTCCGGCCGTTACGAACCGACCGCTGACGCGCGTTGCGTCAACGTCTCGATCAGCCTATCGACCTGCACGTCCGTGTCCGCGAACGTGCCATCCGTACGAACCACGTAGTCAGCGCGCGCAACCTTCTCGGCGATCGGCCATTGGGCCGCCAGGCGACGGTCGGCCGCTTCTTCGCTGATGCCGTCGCGCGCCATCAAGCGCTCACGCTGCCGCTGCGCATCACAGGCGACGACGACCACGACGTCGAAGTCGACCTCGCGACCGCCTTCGAACAGGAGCGGGATGTCGGCGACGATCGGACCGCGATGGCCGGCCTCGGCGAGGCTGCGCTGCCAGTCGGCGGTGCGTCGCCGCACCTCGGGGTGGACAATGGCCTCCAGATCGCGTCGCGCCGACGCGTCGGCGAAGACGATGGCGCCGAGCGCCTGGCGATCGAGATCGCCGTCGGCCGTCAGCACGTGGGGGCCGAAGCGTGCGACGACGGCGGACAGGCCAGGCGTGTTGCGGGCGACGACGTCGCGCGACAACTGATCGGCGTCGATGGTGGGGATACTGGCGTCACGCAGCCGACGGGTCACGTACGACTTACCGGTGGCGATGCCACCGGTCAGTCCTACGCGCAGGAGGCCATCAGGCATCGGCGTCTTCGGACGGCCTGGCCGGGGCAAGACGATCCTCGACGAACGAGTTCCACTCGTGGCAGTGCGGGCACCGCCACAGCAGCTCCTTGCTGCGATACCGGCAGCGCAGGCAGATGTGGGGGTCGCGGTAGAACACCGCGTCGCGGCTGTGGGTCACGTAGCGCTCGACCGAGGCCTTGTCCAGGTTGAGGGCGAGCAGGATGTCCCATGCGGCCTGGTGGACGAGCAGCGCGTGCGGGTTGATCGTCAGCGCCGCCAGTGCCATCTGCAACGCATCGTCGGCGCGTCCGGCCTTCTGGAAGTGGCGGGCGAGCGCCAGCCTGGCGCGCCAATCCTGCGGATGGTCGAGCGTGATTCGACGGAACAGGTGCTCGAAGGCGTCCGGACGGCCGGCTCCGACGTAGGCGTCTCCCAGGCGGTCGGCGACCAGGTGCGCTCGCTGCGGCATCGAGGCGACCAGCCGCTCCCAGATCTCCACGGCGCCGGCCATGTCGCCGGCATCGCGCTTCACGTCGCCCAGGTTGAGGTACGCGGGCGCGACCTCGGCGTCGAGATCGATCGCGGCCTCGAAGTGCTTGCGGGCGGCGGCGACGTCCTGCCGGGCCAGGGCCTGCATGCCGAGCTCATTCTCGAGGAACGCCTGGATCTGCTGGTGGCGTCGCTTGAGATGCTCGGGCTCGTCGTCGCGTACGAGCTCGCGTCGAACGCGATACGCGTCGGACCACTGGTTCTGATCCTCGAACAGCTTCTGCAACTGCAGCAGCGCGTGCTCGTTGCTCGGGTCGAGGCGCAGCACTTCACCGAACGCCTCGTGCGCGCGATCGACGAAACCACCGCGCGTGAAGTCCAGCCCCAGGCAGAGCAGGGCATAGGTGTGTTCGAGCTTGCTGAGGCGCGGCCGCTGGAGGATGTGCTGGTGGATCTGGATGGCGCGTCCGACCTGCCCCTTTTCGCGATACAGGTTGCCGAGAATCATGTGGATCTCGACGGCGTCCTCGTCGACCCGCGCCGCCTGGCTCAACTCTTCGATCGCGTGATCGAGTTGATTGGCCACCAGGAAGTTGAGGCCCTGGATGTAGTGCGGTGACTGGCGCGCCTTGCGGCGATCGATCCAGCGCCCTTCGTGGAGCTTGTAGCGTTCCCACGCCTTGCCGGCGGCGAGGCCGAGCAGGAGCGCAACGAGCGCGGAGAGGAGAGGGAGGTAGTCGGCTATCACGGGCGTTCGGGGGCGTCGGCGGCGATGAGCGCGTCCCAGCGGCCCTGGGCACGAAGGATGTCCTCGATCAGCGAACGGGCGGCGCCATGGCCGCCGGGCCGGGCGCTCACGACGTGCACCGCAGCCCGCACGTCGTCGACCGCGTCGGACGGGCAGGCCGCGAGGCCGACCCGCGCGAGCACCGGCAGGTCTACCACATCGTCACCCATGTAGGCGATTTCCTCGGTCATCCAGCTGTGTTCGGCGATCAGGGCGTCGAGGGTGCCGCCCTTGTCGGTGACGCCCTGGCGCACCGGATCCATCCCGAGTTGCCGGGCCCGGTGCAGCGTCGATGGCGACTGCCGCGCGGAAATCAGCCCCACCGCCAGGCCGGCGCGCCGCGCCAGCACGATGGCGGCACCGTCCTTGATGTCGAACCGCTTGGACTCGCTGCCGTCCGGATGCATGATGACGCCGCCATCGGTGAGTACGCCATCGACGTCGAACAGGACGACACGAATCCGTTGCGCGCGCTCGGCGAGCTGGCCGGTGAACGGCATCAGAACAGCTCCGTTCGCCACAGGTCGTGCAGGTGCAGGACCCCGGCCGGGCGGCCGTCGACGTCGATCACCGGTACGGAGGTGATGCGGCGATTCTCCATCACCTGCAGGGCCTGGGCGGCCAGGACATCGCCGGTGATGGTGACTGGCCCGCGCGTCATCACCTCGCTGGCGAGACGACGGGCCGCATCCTCGTCGCGCATCATCCAGCGGCGCAGGTCACCATCGGTCACGATCCCGCTCAAGCGTCCCGCGCCATCGACCACGCAGGTCATGCCGAGGCCCTTGCGGCTCATCTCGTAGATGACGTCACGCAGGGACGTGCCCTCGTCGACACAGGGCATCGCGTCGCCGGCATGCATCAACTGATCGACCCGCATCAACCGCTTGCCGAGCGACCCGCCTGGATGGCGATACGCGAAGTCGTCCTCGCGGAAGCCCTTCTCGGTCAGCAGCACCATCGCCAGGGCATCTCCGAGCGCGAGCGCGGCGGTCGTGCTCGCGGTTGGCGCGAGGTTGAGGGGGCAGGCTTCCTCGTCGACGCCGCAATCGAGATGCACATCGGCGGCCTGGGCGAGGGCCGAGCGCGCTGCGCCGGTCATTGCGATCAACCGGGCCCCGAGTCGCTTGACGATCTCGGCCAGTCGCACTACCTCCGGTGTTTCGCCACCATGCGACAGCGCCAGCACCACATCGTCGGTGGTGACCACGCCGAGATCGCCGTGCAGGGCTTCGGCGGGATGCAGGAAGAACGCCGGTGTCCCGGTGCTCGCGAGGGTTGCCGCGATCTTGCGACAAATCAGCCCCGACTTACCCATTCCCGTGACGATGACACGGCCCCGACAGGAGGCCAGCATCGTGACGGCCTGCTCGAAGCGCTCGTCGAGCCGCGCCACCAGGCCGGCGACGGCAGCCGCTTCGGTGCGCAGCACCTGCGCCGCGAGCGTGAGCGCTGCCGAGCGGGTCTGCGACGGGTCGGGCATCACGGGCGTCACGATGGCGACTGTACCGCGGCATGGACGCGCGTGAGTCTGGCGAGCAACGATGGCAGCAGGTCGAGGCGCAGCGCGTTCTCGGCGTCGGACTTCGCGCGCGAAGGTTCCTCGTGTACTTCCATGAAGACGCCGTCGACACCGGCGGCCACGCCGGCGCTCGCCATCGTCTCGATGAACGCGGCTTGCCCCAGCGTCCGTCCGTCGCCGGCGCCTGGCAGCTGCAGGCTGTGCGTCACGTCGTACACGACCGGCACATCGAACGTCCGCAACTGCGGCAGGCTCCGCATGTCGACGACCAGATTGTTGTACCCGAACGACGTCCCCCGCTCGGTGAGCAGCACCCGGGCGTTGCCGGAGTCGCGCACCTTCTGCAGCGGATACCGCATCTCCGCGGGCGACAGGAACTGGCCCTTCTTGATGTTGACGACCGCGCCGGTGCGGGCCGCCGCGACGAGCAGGTCTGTCTGCCGGCACAGGAAGGCCGGAATCTGCAGGACGTCGACGACGGCCGCGGCGGGAGCCGCCTGAGCGGCCTCGTGGATGTCGGTGAGCACGGGCACGCCGACCTCGGCGCGCACGCGCGCCAGCGTCTGCAGCCCTTTGTCGAGGCCGGGGCCACGGAACGACGTCAGCGACGTGCGGTTGGCCTTGTCGAAGGACGCCTTGAAGACGTAGGGCACGCCTGCGGCCCGGGCAATCCCGGCGGTGGCATGCGCGATGTCGAGGGCGTGCGCCTCGCTCTCGATGACGCACGGGCCGGCAATCAGGACGAGATCGCCGGCACCGCAAGTCACCGGTCCGACCTGTACCGGTTGCACCCCGGCATTATACGGATGGCTGTGGAGGAGGTACGGACCGCTCCAGGAGCGGTCCGTCACTGCGACGGCGATCTCGTGTCAGGCGAGCGTCTCGGCCGGCGCCGCGGCGCCCTGCGGCGCGCCCTTCCGGGCGTGGGCGGCACTGGCTTCCACGAACCCGGCAAACAGCGGATGCGGCTTCAGCGGCTTGGACTTGAACTCGGGGTGGAACTGCACCGCGATGAACCACGGATGCGATGGCAGTTCGACCATCTCGACGAACTTGCCGTCGAGCGACCGCCCGACGATCTGCAGGCCCTTCTCGGCGAGCGCGGCTTCGTAGAGGCAGTTGAACTCGTAGCGGTGGCGATGGCGCTCGTGGATGACGTCGGAGCCGTACACGCGGTGCGCCAGTGAGCCGGGCTTCAGTTGGCAGGCGTAGGAGCCGAGGCGCATAGTGCCACCCAGGTCATCGACGCCGAGCAGGTCGCGCAGCTTGTAGATCACCTTGTCCGACGTTTCGGGGGCGACCTCGGTGCTGTCTGCGCCGGCGATGCCGCACACGTTGCGGGCGAATTCGACCGTCGCCCACTGGAAGCCGTAGCAGATACCGAAGAACGGGATCGCCTTGGCGCGGGCCACTTCCACGGCCTTCATCATGCCGCGCGTGCCACGGTTGCCGAAGCCGCCCGGCACGAGGATGCCGGCGGCGCCGTCGAGTTCACGCTCGCCGCCCTCGACTTCCAGCGCTTCGGCCTCGATCCACTTGATGTTGACCTTGACCCTGTGCAGGAAGCCACCGTGGAACAGCGCCTCGGTGAGGCTCTTGTACGAGTCTTCCAGACCGACGTACTTGCCGACGACGTGGATGGTGACTTCGTCTTCCGGATGGTTGATCCGGTGGACGAGTTCCTCCCAGGCGCCGGCGGGGCGTGGCTCGGTCGGCAGCGACAACTGCTTGAGCACGATGCGGTCGATGCCTTCTTCGGCGAGCGCCAGCGGCACTTCGTAGACGCTGGAGACGTCGCGCGCAGTGATCACCGCGTCTTCGTTGACGTCGCAGAACAGCGCAATCTTCCGCTTGATGTCGCGCGGCAGGATGCGGTCGGTGCGGCACAACAGGATGTCGGGCTGGATACCGATCGAGCGCAGGTCGCGAACGCTGTGCTGGGTCGGCTTGGTCTTCAGCTCGCCGGCGGTGCTCACATGGGGCACGAGCGTGAGATGGATGTAGAGCGTGTTCTCGCGCCCGACGTCCTGCCGGAACTGGCGGATCGCCTCGAGGAAGGGCAGGCTCTCGATGTCGCCGACGGTACCGCCGATTTCGACGAGCACGACATCGACGCCTTCCGAGACCGCGAGGATGCTTTCCTTGATGGCGTTGGTGATGTGCGGGATCACCTGCACGGTGGCGCCGAGGTAGTCACCGCGCCGCTCACGCTGGATCACCGAGAGGTAGATCTTGCCGGTCGTCCAGTTGGAGTTCTTGGACGTGACCGTGTTCGTGAAGCGCTCGTAGTGCCCCAGGTCCAGGTCGGCTTCCGTCCCATCGTCGGTGACGAAGACCTCGCCGTGCTGGTACGGCGACATCGTGCCCGGATCGACGTTGATGTACGGGTCGAACTTTTGCAGCGTGACCTTGAACCCGTGGCTCTCGAGCAGGGCACCGATCGAGGCCGCTGCCAGGCCCTTCCCGAGCGACGACACGACACCGCCGGTGACGAAGATGTACTTGACGGGCCGATGGGGCTGCGAGCTCTGCATGGTGGACATCAGGAAGTAGCCGTCGCCGCGAAGTGGCGGCGCACGCGTTCGAGGTCGTCGGGGGTGTCCACGCCGAGCGCGTCATGGCGCGACTCGACGGTCATGATCGCGTGTCCGTGTTCGAGGACCCGCAACTGTTCGAGGGATTCGCTCAGCTCCAGCGGCGTCGGCGGCAGTGCGGCCAGCGTCAGAAGGAACGAGCGGCGATAGACGTACAGACCCACGTGCTTGAACCACGTCGCCCGCGTGCCCGGATCACGAAGGAACGGCACGGCGGCGCGCGTGAAGTACAAGGCGCGGCCACGCAGGTCGGTGACCACCTTGACGACCGCGGCGCTGGCGATCTCGCCGGGATCGACGATCGGATGGCGCACCGTGCTCATCACCAGTGACGGATCGGCCGCACACGCCGCCACTGCATCGTCGATCATCGCCGGCGCGAGCAGGGGCTCGTCGCCCTGCACGTTCACCACGAGATCGTCGGTCAGCCGAGACGCCACTTCGGCGACACGCTCGCTGCCGGTGCGATGGTCCGGTGAGGTCATCACGACATCGCCACCGAAGGCGCGCACGGCGTCGAAGACGCGCTGGTCGTCGGTGGCGACGATCACGCGCGAAACCGACGTCGCATCGCTGGCGCGACGGTAGACGTGCTCGATCATCGGCCGGCCGTGAATGTCGGCCAGCGGCTTGCCAGGGAGACGAGTAGAGGAGAATCGAGCGGGAATGACCGCGACGGCCGTCGCGGGTGACCGGGTCTCTGATCCGGCACTGGGCAGCACGGGGAATTCTAGCACGCGCAGGGATGGGCCTTGGGCCTTCGGCCCCAGGCCTTGGTTGACCTCCACGGGAGCCTCACGCACCTCGACACGGTTCGAGGACGTCACGCCTCTCTTCGGCGTGCGTCGCATGACCGAAACTGGTCGTGTGGCCCCGAATTGGCTCGAACGCCAAGGCCCAATGCCCAAGGACCAAGGCCGGCTATGATCCGACGATGCTGAAGCCGGTCCTCGCGGCCGCCTTGCTGGTGGCGGCGGCAGGCGCGTGGTACTGGGCTCTGCTGCCAGTGGCGGCGCCGCGTGCGGCCGACGTGCGCGAACCGCGCGTGGCCGACACGTCCGACGTTCCGCGGGTGCGACTCGATCGACTGACCGTGCCAGTCGCGGCGATGGCCGGGGGCACGGGGCGCGACCCGTTCCGCCACGGCCGCGTCCGTCTGGACGAGCCCAGCCGACGGGCCTCGAACTCACCGTCTCCCGCAACCCCGACGGCGGCGGCATCGCTACCGTCGGCGCCGGCTTGGCCGCGTCTCGAACTCATAGGTGTGGCGGAAGGGCGCGACGGTGCGGCGGTCGTGCGGACGGCGATCCTGTCGGGACCGCGTGGCGTCCACCACGCGAAACCGGGGGAGACGGTCGAGCAGGTCTACCGGCTCGACCGGATTGCCGCCGATGGCGTCGAGCTGCGGTTGCTGCCGGAGGACCGGCCGATCCGCCTGGTACTCCGCCCGTGAGCAGCGTTCGCCAAACGCGCTTGCGGACGCGGGTATAATCGTCGGCGCTCGGCAGGAGACCTGCGGTCGACGCACCAAAATGGTGCAAGACGCTCGCAGCCACACTGCCGGTGCCGGTTACACCCTGTCGCACGATGTTTTTGAACAGGGTTTTCCACAGCTTCTGTGAAAATCGTGTAACGAGCCACAGGGGCGTGACCTAATCCGTCCAACCCACCCACACACCTCCAATGCCGCAGTTCACGCACCTCACCGCGCCCAGCGACGGCGCGGCCATCACCCGGCAAGGCGACGCGCTCAACGTGCCGGATCGTCCGATCCTCCCGTTCATCGAAGGTGACGGCACCGGCCCCGACATCTGGCGAGCCAGCGTGCGCGTCTTCGATGCCGCCGTGCAGAAGGCCTACGGTGGCAAGCGCGAGGTCGTGTGGTTCGAGGTGCTCGCCGGCGAGAAGGCGTTCAACACCGTCAACGAGTGGCTGCCGGCCGACACGCTCACCGCGTTCCGTGAGTATCTCGTCGGCATCAAGGGCCCGCTCACCACGCCGGTCGGCGGCGGCATCCGCTCGCTGAACGTCGCGCTGCGGCAGGAGCTCGATCTCTACACGTGCCTCCGCCCGGTGCGCTACTTCAGCGGCATGGAAACGCCGGTGAAGCGGCCCGACCTGGTGGACATGGTGATCTTCCGCGAGAACACGGAAGACATCTACGCGGGCATCGAGTTCGCCGAGGGCACCGACGACGTCGCCAAGGCGAAGGAATTGCTGGCGGCCGCGTTCCCGAAGGCGTTCAAGAAGATCCGCTTCCCGGATTCGGTGGGTCTCGGCATCAAGCCGGTGTCGCGCGAAGGCACCGAGCGCCTCGTGCGCGCCGCGATCGAGTACGCGATCGCCAACAAGCGCAAGAGCCTCACGCTCGTGCACAAGGGCAACATCATGAAGTTCACGGAAGGCGCCTTCCGTGACTGGGGCTACGAGCTCGCCAAGCGCGAGTTCGGGGCCGTCGAGTTCGACGGCGGGCCGTGGTGCAAGCTGCCCAACGGCCTCGTGATCAAGGACGCGATCGCCGATGCGTTCCTGCAGCAGATCCTGACGCGCCCGGCCGAGTACGACGTCATCGCCACCCTCAATCTGAATGGCGATTACATCTCCGACGCGCTCGCCGCGCAGGTCGGCGGCATCGGCATCGCGCCCGGCGGCAACATCAACTACGTCACCGGCCACGCCGTCTTCGAGGCCACGCACGGCACCGCGCCCAAGTACGCCAACCTGGACAAGGTCAACCCCGGCTCGGTCATCCTGTCGGGCGAGATGATGTTCCGGTACATGGGATGGAACGAGGCGGCCGACCTGATCATCCAGGGCCTCGAGAAGAGCATCGCCGCCAAGACCGTCACCTACGACCTCGCCCGCATGATCGAGGGTTCCACCGAACTCTCGTGCTCGGCCTTCGGCGACGCCGTCATCAGCCACATGTAGGGAACCTGTCGGCACACGGGAGTCGGCAGTCGGCCGGTCGGCAGTCTGAGCTGACTGCCCACTGCCGATTGCCCACTGCCGGGTGCTGTGTGTTTCTTTGCCGAGGGTCGAAGACCTGAGGCGCCCAGGAGGAGTCTGGAATGAACCGTAAAGTGACCGTGGTCGGCGGCGCCGGCAACGTCGGCGCCACGGTGGCGCGTTCAATCGCCAATCGTGAGCTCGCCGATGTCGTGATCATCGACATCGCCGACACCAAGGCGCAAGGCATTGCGCTCGACATCCTGCAGACCTGCCCGGTCGAGGGCAGCGACACCCGCGTCGTCGGTGGCAGTGACTACGCGCTGTCGGCCGGTTCCGACGTCGTCGTCATCACGTCGGGCGTGCCGCGCAAGCCGGGCATGAGCCGCGACGACCTGCTGTCGGTTAACTACAAGATCATGCAGGACGTGACGGCGAACGTGATGAAGCACTCGCCGGACGCGATCCTGATCGTCGTCGCCAATCCGCTCGACGCGATGGCGCAGGCGGTGTACCGCCTCAGCGGCCTGCCGCGCGAGCGCGTGATCGGCATGGCCGGCGTGCTCGACTCGGCCCGCATGCGCGCCTTCATCGCCACCGAGCTGAGCGTGTCGGTGGAGAACGTGCACGCCTTCGTGCTCGGCGGCCACGGCGACACGATGGTGCCGCTGCCGCGCTACTCGACGGTCGCCGGCATTCCGATCACCGAACTGCTCTCCGAAGAGCGCATCAAGGCGATCTGCGATCGCACCGCCAACGGCGGCGCCGAGATCACCAAGCTGGTGGGCACCAGCGCGTGGTATGCGCCGGGGCAGTCGTCGGCCCGGATGGTCGAAGCCATCCTCAAGGACAAGAAGCTGATCGAGCCGTGCTCGGTGTTCCTCACCGGCGAATACGGCGTCAACGATCAGTTCCTCGGCGTGCCCGTGAAGCTCGGCGCCAAGGGCGTGGAGCAGGTCATCGAGATCACGCTGCAGCCGGAAGAGAAGGCCGCCCTCGACA
>DATJTM010000247.1:0-4693 GCA_035503395.1 Luteitalea sp. | reverse complement strand
ACGGTCTTGTAATCGTCGACGCGTTCGTCTGCCCCGTTCAACTGAGCGAAGCAGGATCGATACCGTCGCTCATCGCAGGCACGCGGCGTCGCACCGGCCCCACGTACGCGACGCCGCATGATCGCGGTGCGACCGAACGGTCTTGCAGTCACACACCACTTGCGCATCGACCGCCAGCGGTTGCGAGTGCGAGCGCCGCGGGCATCGTCCCGACGGTGCTGCGTGCGGTCATGACGGTGGCAGTTCGTCGGCACCCACGTCCGGCGCTGCGGCTTGTGGCCGCGGCTGGCCTTCGTGGTCGATGGCCGTGGAAGGCACGAAAGTGCCGCGGTCGATGGCCGCGGACGCACTGGAGCGCTTCAGACGCAAATCGCCGCTGGTCGGGGCGATGAACATCGACGCGGTGGCTTTCAGGACGTTGCTGTCCAGGATGGCCGTCGCGTGGTCGACCGCGGTGATCGTGCCGTCGACGAGGTTGTTCGCAATCTCCACGTCGCGGGTGTCGGGGTGCACGTACTCGATGGCGACCTTCGAGGTGCCAGCCAGCAATGCGCTGTTGTGGACGACCAGGCTGCCGGGCGAGTCGAGCACCGAGATCGCCGGACCGCGGGCGCCGGTGCCCGCCTTGCGGACGATCATGTTGTTGCTGATGACTCCTGCGGTGTGCTGGTTCGGCGTCCGGTTCCCGAGCCCGAACACAATCTCCCGCGACGCGTTGACGAACGTGTTCCGCTCGACGACCGTGTTCGCGCTGCCCTGCCATGCGTGCACCGCGGGTCCGAACATGACCGTGGTCTTCGGTTGCGCGTCGCTGAACCGGTTCATCCGCACCACCCAATCACGACCGCCCCGGATGTCGATGCCGGAAGGCAGATTGCTCACGCTGCCGGCGTACTCGAACACGCAGCCTTCGATCAGGCCTCCCTTCGCGCCTTTGCCGTCCGCGTGGAGCAGAGACTGGACGAACTGGCCATTGTCGATGACCCGCAGGCGCTTGAGCCGGGGCTGCTGCACCGAGGCGCCCAGGACGATGGCGTA
Organism: Luteitalea sp.; assembly: GCA_035503395.1. Lineage (GTDB taxonomy): Bacteria > Acidobacteriota > Vicinamibacteria > Vicinamibacterales > Vicinamibacteraceae > Luteitalea. Next base: position 3,655 of record DATJTM010000247.1, on the reverse strand, counting down.
CCCGGGCGTGTTGCGAATGGTCAGGTCGGAAATCGTCAGGCGTTCGACTCCGGTCACCCGGAAGGCTGGCGGAGACGGCACCGCGCTGGTGGCCGGGGGCCCGACGATGACGACATCGGACGCCCGACCGGAGCGACTCGTGATGGTGACGTCCGTCGCTCCGCCTGCCACTACGAGTGGCTCAGCCAGCACGTACGTGCCAGACGCGAGGGAGATGACCGTGCGCGACGTCAGATGGGCGAGCGCCGTCCGCAACCCGAGTGCGCTCGACACAGACAGGGTGGTTGCGCTGGGCGGAGCCGGCGGTTCAGGACCGCTGGACGGGCCGTCGACCGGCGGCGGTGCCGGCGGTTTGGGAGTGCTGGGGCCATCGACCGGCGGCGCTGCCGGCACCAGCACGGAGAGTTCGTTCGATGGCGCGCTCCGTTCGCCGCGAGCGTTGACCGACCGCACGACGAAGAAGTACCGGGTGCCGGCGGTGAGGTTCTGCACGTCGAACTCGGTCGCGGCACCGACGGCGAGCGCGGACGTATACGTGCCAGATGCGAGACCTCGCTCGACGACATAGCTGACGGCTGAGTTGTCAGCCGGAGCATCCCAGCGCAGTTTCACCGACTGCGCGGCGGTTTCCGCCGCCACCAGCAGGAGAGATCCGAGCGTCAGCAACGAGAGACACGGCAGTCCGCGGAGCAATGCCCGCGAACGGAACAACTTTGGATAGAGCACTTTGTGTGAGGAGCGAACCTGGCCCAACTAGCAGGGCACCCTCCTCACTGCAATTTCGAGGCCTAGCGATCAGTAACAAATATCGTGCTCGCCTCATCCTTTTCCAGGTACGCGTCGCAAAAGCTACCTGAGCATTACCGGAAGGACTTACACCTTGCGCGCTGCGAACCGGTCATCCGCGACCGAGGTATGGCATTTTTGTCGCCATTACCGTCACAAATGGCACATTGACGCTCAGCGGTAGCCCCGCCATGTACAGCACCGCACCGACTACGTGATCGATGTCGATCAAGGGCTCGGGAGCCGTCGTACCGTTGGGCTGCAGGACGCCACCGGAATAACTTTGGGCCATGTCGGTAGTCGCGTTACCGATGTCGATCTGCCCGACAGCGATGTCGAACGCGCGCCCGTCCAGCCCGGCCGCGCGGGTCAGGCCGGTGATCGCGTGTTTGGTCGCCGCATAGGGCGCCGATTGCGGGCGCGGCACGTGCGCCGCGATCGACCCGTTGTTGATGATGCGACCACCACGTGGGTCCTGCAGTTTCATCACACGAAACGCCTGTTGGAGACAGAGAAACGCGCCGGTGAGGTTGACGTCGACGACGGCTCGCCACTGCGTCGGCGTCAGGTCTTCGAGTGGGACCGAGGGTGGGGCCACGCCGGCGTTGTTGAACAACAGATCGAGTCGACCGTGCCTCTGGCGCACGGCGTCGAACGCGCCAGTCACCTGGCCGGCGTCGGTGACGTCGGCCGGCAGGACCATCACGTCGCTCGCGTCCCCTGCGGCGCGCGCCGTGCCCTCGAGGGCCTCGCGTCGACGCCCGACCAGCGCCACCGCGTAGCCGGAGCGAAGCAGGCCGAGGGCAACGGCGCGGCCGATGCCGCTGCCGGCGCCGGTCACGAGAGCCACACGTACTGGTGTCGTCACGGCGTCGAACGGTAGCATGAGGCGCGTTCCCGCTTCCGCGACGACGCCCGCGCACGTCGCGGGCCTGGACGCCACATTCCTCATGCGCGCGATTGTCACGGGTGGTGCCGGCTTCCTCGGCTCACGCCTCATTCGATACCTGCTCGACGGCCACGCCGGCGCGTCGCCCGACCGCATCGTCTCGATCGACCGGGTGCCCTGCCCCATCGACGATCCACGCGTCCGCTCCGCCGTCGGCACCATCGCCGACGCGGCGTGGCTGGCCGCGCAGATCGACGCTGACACCACCCACGTGTGGCACCTCGCCGCGGTACTCAGCGGGCAGTCGGAGGAGGAACCGGCGCTGGCGGCGCAGGTCAACGTCGACGCGACCACGTCCCTGCTGGCGTGCTGTGCATCGCTCTCGAGGGCCCCGCGGTTCGTGTTCGCGAGCACCATCGCCGTCTTCGGTGGCCCGCTGCCCGACCCGGTGCCCGCGGACTTCCCGTCGCGCCCGCAGTCCACCTACGGCACCACCAAGGCGATTGCCGAACTGCTCGTCCTCGAGCAGAGCCGGCGCGGCGTCGTCGATGCCCTCGTCTGCCGCGTGCCGACGGTGGCCATCCGCCCCGGCGTGCCCAACTCGGCGATGTCCAGCTTCGTGAGCGGCATCGTGCGCGAGCCGGTGCGTGGCCTCGAGAGTGTGTGTCCGGTGCCGTCGGACACCCGTCTCTGGATCGCGTCGCCCGACGTCACGGTGGCCAACCTTGCCCTGGCCGGCCTCCTGCCTGCGCCGTCGCTGGGCGGAGTCCGAACGGTCGATCTGCCGGGCGTGAGCGTGACCCCCGCGGATCTGCTCGCGGCGCTCGAGCGCGCCGCGGGCGCCGAGGCGCGAGCCCGGGTGCGCTACGAAGAGGCGCCGTCAATCGCGCGCGTCGTGCGGACGTGGCCAGGTGCGTTCGACGTCACGCGGGCGCGCGCACTCGGGTTCGGGATCGACGCCGACGCCGATGCGATCGTCACGCAGTTCGTGCGCGACCACGCTCTGACGTCGTGACCTTTACCGGCGCCAGCGGATCTCGTCGGGTGAGGTGAGCGGCAGCACCGCGCCCTCGTTCTGCTGCGCCAGCACGTCGCGCGCAGTGAGCGTTCCGAAGCGCAGGCCAGCCCGCTGCTCGATGGTGGTCACCGGGACCTGGTAGGTCTCGTAGGCGCCGAAGACGGCCTCGCGATGCGGCAGGAAGCCGCGCTGCGACAACACGTATCCGGACACGCTCAGGTCGCCCGTCTCGTCGTGGACGAACGCGATCAGCTTCCAGAACTCGATCGGCACCGCCACGTCGTCGAAGATCGGGTCGTCGTCGCGCAGGACCGGACCGGTCATCACCGAGATCTTCTGGTCGTCCTCGCGGGCCTGCTGCAGCGCGTAGTCTTCGAGCCCCAGCCAGATGCCGGCGTTGAACGGCTGCATCTGCGGGACCGCGTTGGCCAGGTGCATGCTGTCGGTGTTGCCCTCGTCGGCTTCGGCCCGCGTCTCGCCCCAGGCCGGATCCTCGCGCCGGGTCATGTGACCGCGACTGAAGCGCGGCGCGTTCCCGTACACGCGTCCCGACAACTGCTGCGCCTCGGGCACACGCGGGTCGAAGCGCCAGTCGCGTCGGCGCAGATGCGGCACCGAGCGCGCCCCGTCGATGTTGACCGCACTCAAGTAGCAGACGCGCCGGCGACGGCTCATCACCACCGAGAAGTGGCGGTACGGGATCGCCTGCACCGACTGTCCCTGCCACTCGACGCTCAGGACGTCGTCGGCGTGATCGATCGCCGGCAGCGGCGCCAGCAGGTCGGGGCCGAGGAAGTCGGCGCGATACCCATCGCGCAACGCGTAACCGTCGGCTGACGGGCGTACTGGCGGCGGTTCCGCCGGAACCGGCGGTGGCAGCGCCGGCACGACGACCATCGGCGCCAGCGCGGTCAGTGCATCGCGCACATACGAACCTCGCACCGCGTAATTGGTGCGCTCGA
>DATJTM010000246.1:0-2228 GCA_035503395.1 Luteitalea sp. | reverse complement strand
CGCGGGTCGGACGTCATCGATTCTCCGGAGGGCAACGCAGGCAGCGCTGGGAACCGCTGCAGTGTACGGGAGTCACGCGTCGGCCCACCAAACAAGGCGGGACCCGTTGCCTGGCGCGCCGAAGCCAGCGGCGAAGGCGGGTCCCGCCGCGGCCGTCGTCGATGGCGGGTGCGGTACGCTCCGGGGCGTGCGGATCGTGCAGGTCTACGACGCGGCGCGGCGCCCAGCCGACTGGATGGCGATCATCCAGCCCGCGCAGTTCGCCGTCTTCGCGTCGCGAATCGAGGGCGGCGACCCGTGCGATGTCGACGGCGGGCCGGCTCCGCAGAGCGGCGCCACCTGTGGCATCGCCGACTCGCTGGCGGAGGCCGAGCAGTTCTGCCGCGACACGGTGGCGGTCCACCCTGATGTGCGTTTCGACATCTTCGACGCCGCCGGCCGGGCCAGACCGCCGCTCGTCACAGTCGTTCACCCCTCGCGCAGCCGGCAGCTCGACGGCGACCCCGGATCGCGGCGCCGCCATCGCGCCATCGCCCTTGTGCTGATCGTGTTGGCGCCGGTGCTGATATGGATCGACTGGCGCTACCTCGACGTGAAGGGGCTGCCCAGCCTGCTCGCCTTCAACCTGCTGCTGTTCGCGATGCGTCTGCTGATGATCGCGGCGGGACATGCCGCCAACGAGCGCAAGCGGCTCGCGCGCCTCGCCGGCCGCGACGAGTCCGGGCCGCTATAATCCGCGCGATGCCCGGTCCCTCGATCTCGCGTCGCGACTTCCTCGCGGCTGGTGGCCTGATGGTCGCCGGCACCGCGACGCCGCTCTGGGCCGACGCCGCCCCCGACGGGCGGGTGCTGCCGGCCGCGCTGCAGACCGGGCCCGCCGCCACCACGGCGCGTGTCGACGCGGCCGAGGCCGCGATTGCTGAGGCCGTGCGCCTCGGGGCGTCCTACGCCGACATCCGCGTCAATCACTACCGACGCGAATCGATTGCCGCTCGCGAGCAGCAGGTGCAGAACGTGTCGCGCTCGGCCAGTACGGGCATGGGCCTGCGCGTGCTCGTCAATGGCGCGTGGGGTTTCGCCGCGAGCCACGAGGTCAGCGCCGCGCGCGGCCCCACGCTCGCCGAGCAGGCCGTGGCCATCGCTCGTGCGAATGCCGCGCTGGCGACCAGCAAGGTCACACTCGCCCCGGTGGATCGTGTCGTCACGTCGTGGACCAGCGCCTTCCGCCGCGATCCGTTCGACGTGCCGCTCGACGCCAAGATCGCGTTCCTGCTGTCGATCAACGAAACCGCGATGAAGGTGCCTGGCGTGTCGTTCGTCAGCGCGCAGGTGCTGTTCGTCGACGAGCAGAAGTACTTCGCCTCGAGCGAAGGCTCGCGCATCACCCAGCGGCTGGTGCGCACCTACCCGCAGTTCACCACCACGGCCGCCGACCGCGCCAGGGGCGACTTCCAGACTCGCGCCGTCGTCGATCGTGCGCAACTGGTCGGTTACGAATACATCGACGATCACCCGTGGCGGGCAGATGCCGAGAAGGCTGGCCACGAGGTCGTCGAGAAGCTGAAAGCGAAGCCGGTCAGTCCTGGCCGCTACGACATCATCGTCGATCCGTCGCAGCTGTTCCTCTGCATTCACGAGTCGGTCGGGCACTCGACCGAGCTCGATCGGGCGCTGGGTTACGAGGCGAACATGGCCGGCACGAGCTTCCTGAAAGCAGGGGATCAAGGGAGGCGACGCTTTGGCGCGTCGATCGTCAACCTGGTGGCCGACCGCACGCAGCCCGGCGGCCTGGCCACCACCGGCTACGACGACGAGGGCGTCAAGGCCGATCGGTGGCACCTGGTACGCGATGGCCAGTTCGTCGACTGGCAGACCACGCGCGAACTGGCGCCGCTGGTCGGCCAGGCGCGTTCGCACGGCTGCCTGCACTCGGACAGCTGGGCGAGCGTGCCCTTCCCGCGCATGCCGAACGTGTCGCTCGAACCGGCGCCCACCGACGTCACGCGCGACGACCTGTGCAGCGGTGTCAAGCGCGGGCTCTTCATCGAGGGACGTGGCGTGTCGTCGATCGACCAGCAGCGCTACAACTTCCAGTTCGGCGGCGCCGTCATCCGCGAGATCGTCAACGGCAAGCTCGGCGCGATGGTGAAGGACGCCGCGTACCAGTCGCGCACGCCGGACTTCTGGACCTCCTGCGACGGCATCGGCGGGCGCTCGGCCTATCGCCT
>DATJTM010000245.1:0-3376 GCA_035503395.1 Luteitalea sp. | reverse complement strand
TGCCACCAACGCGGCTGACTCGCGGGCAAGTTCCGGCACGACGTATGGGCGGTCGAAGTACATCGCGACAACGGTGGGTACCGCCTGCATCGTGCGACGAACACTGGCGAGCCGTTCGGCTGGCAGCGTCAGGTCGATCGGTGCGCCGCCGGTGCTCATGCCGCCAAGTCCGGCCCCGCGTGGCGCTGCCGCCGCACCTGCAGCCGTACCGGGCGTTGGTGGGGCCGCCGCTGCGGCACCGGCGGGACGTGCACTTGCACCGCCTGCAGGTGGTGCTGCGCTGGCAGTGAGACGGACGATCGCGACGTCGGCGGTTGCCGCCGAGGCCGCAACGACGAAGCCGCGCGCTTCGACCACCTTCGCGTCGACGCCCTCGACGAACACCTTCGCGCCGCGCTTCAGCGGCAGCGCGCCCTTGTCGTTGTGCAGCAGCACAATCGACTTGCGCTGCGCCTCGAGCGCCTGCTGCTGGAACTCCGGCTTGCGGATCGTGCGTTCCGCTTCTTCAGGATCCGTGTAGGGGTTCTCGAAGATGCCGAGACCGAATCGCACCCGGAGCAATCGCGAGACGGACTCGTCGACCCTGGCCTCGGACAGCTCGCCCTTGCGTACCAGGTTCACGACATGTTCCGGTGTCGCGTCGTTGCTGAACAGGTCGGTCCCCGCCTCGATCGCCTTGCGATAACGCTGTTCGACGCTCAGATCCTCGACGCCCCACACCATCGACGTGGTGATGCCGGAGTCGGAGTTCACGACGCCACGGAACCCGAGTGTCGTCCGCAGCAGGTCGGTGACGATGGCCTTGTTGAATGCCATGCCGACCTGGTCTGGCGTCACGTCCTTCGGGATCGAGTAGTACGGCATGATCGCGACCGCGCCGGCGTCGATCGCCGCCTTGAACGGCCGCACGTGATAGTCGAAATTGTTGCCGGGATAGACGTCGTACTTGCCGTAGGCGAAGTGCGAGTCCTGGCCCTGGATGGCCGGGCCACCGCCCGGGAAATGCTTGAAGATCAGGGCGACGCTCTTCGGCCCGAGCGCAGGGCCCTGGAACCCGCGCACCATCGCCACGGCCATCGCGCTCGTCAGGTCGGCGTCCTCGCCGAACGTGCCGGAGATACGAGCCCAGCGCGGTTCGGTGGCGAGATCGATCTGCGGGTGATACGCGCCGCGGATGCCGACCGCGACGTGCTCGGCGGCGGCCACACGCGAGAAGGTTTCGACCAGCGCCGCGTCGCGCGTGGCAGCGAGCCCGAGCGTACCAGGCCACTGCGAGAAGGTGCCGCCCGCCTCCTCGATGCCCACCACCGCCATGCCGGAGCCGAGATGGTTGCGAGGGTTGGTGACGAAGAACGCCGGGATCCCGAGCCGGGAACTCTCGGCGATTGCCTGCACCGCGTTGAGCCAGGTGGCCATCGTGCGTGGCGACGTGTTGACGCGGTTGATGAACTGCCGCATGTGCAGCTTCAGGATGGCGTCCGACGTGCCCGGCAGCGTCCACGACGGGCCGCCGAACGGATTGGGCATCGGCCGCGCGTCTTCGTTGACCGTGCCGGCCGGTCCCATCGGCAGGGTCGGCCCGACCATCAGGCCGGCCTTCTCCTCGAGCGTCATCTGTCCAACGAGATCACGGACCCGCGCGTCGACAGGCTGCCGCCAGTCCTCATAGGGATCGAGGCGACCGTTCTTGTTCAGGTCCTTGAAGCGCAGGTCGCGGACGGTCAGGACCGGCGCGGAGCGCGTCCCGATGACGGGCGGCGACGTCACCGATCGGGACTGTGCGAGCAGGCCGGCACCAAGGGCCGCGCTGGTCGACAGACACAGCAGAACGAACCGAACGAACATCGGGGCCTCCACGGTTGGTCGGCGGGAACGCTCGAGTGTATCTCGGGCACGCCTGTCGAGCTTTGTGGGGAGGTCGTGCGTGTTAGGATGCCGCCTCCTTACGTCAATTCCGACCGTTCGTGTGAGGCCTCGCATGATCCGCAAGACGATTCGCCGCACGGTGAACACCGCATGCCTGCTCTCGGTGTGCTCACTGGCCAGTCCGGTCGCCGCCGCGCCGCTCCTCACCGAGCAGTTCGATGACGTGGCCGCCCTCACCAGCAGGGGATGGACGCTGGTCAACTCGAGCACGAATCCCGGGCAATCGTGGTTCCAGGGGAACGACGCCGTCTTCCCTGCGGCGACCGGCGGGGCGTCGTCCTATGTCGCGGCGAACTTCGAGAGCACCGGGGACCTGGGCGGTGCCATCAGCAACTGGCTCCTGCTGCCGGCGGTCCGGCTTGGCAGCACACCCAGCATCACGTTCCTGACGCGAGCGGAGGCCGGCGTGCCGTTTCCCGACCGGCTCGAGGTGCGTTTCAGCGCCAACGGACAGAGTGCGGACGTCGGCACCGACGCCGGATCGGTGGGCGATTTCACGACCCTCCTGGGAACGATCAACCCGGCGCTCCAGGTCTCCGGCTATCCCGAGGCGTGGACGCAATTCACATGGGCGCTGACCGGCTTCGATCCCGACACGGTGGGTCGCTTCGCTTTCAGGTATGCCGTTCCGGACAGCACCGCCTTCGGCAACTACGTCGGCATCGATGCCGTCGTGGTCGACGCACCCGAGCCGGCGATGTCCTGGCTGGCGGCCCTGTCGGCCCTGGCGCTGGCCGGTCGCTGCCGTCGGCGGCCGTCTCGTCGCCGCCTGCCCGCCGCCGCCGTCGTCCTGACCGGTGCCGGCCTGCTCGCTGGCTCGGCGACGGTGGCGCCAGCGCAGGAGGCAATTCCACGCCTCCACGCGGACTCACCTGCCAGGCAGTCGTCGTCGGCCCCGACCGTCCTGATGGTGACGCCCGACGATGCCGCCGTCGTCTCCCGTCGCCGCCCGGACGTCGCGAGTGCCTCTGCGGGTGCGCTGCGCGCCTACCGCGATCCCGTCACCGGACAGTGGCGTGCGCCCGAGCACGACGAACGGCTCACGGAACGCGCCGGGGCACGCCGTCGTCCGCGCGTCATGCCCCGTCAGTTCGCGGGGCCGCGCGGGGCGATCGGGGTCGCCGTGCCTGAGCACCTGCGCGCATTCTCGGTGGCCACCCGTCGCGCCGACGGCCGTCTCGAGGTCGCCCACCAGCAGGTGCCCCCGCCGGCACGCCCCGCTGGTACACCACGGCAGCGCCGCGAGGGAGAGCGTCATGATCGCTAAGCGCGCGTACGCACCCTGGTTGCGGGCCCTGTGGCTGGTGGCGGCCATGCTGTCGGCGCCGGTCTCAGCCCAGGCGGCGGTGACGATCTACATCGTCAACTTCGACGGACCGAGCGAGGGCTTCAACGACCCGACGCCGGTGGCGCCCGTCGGCGGTAATCCGGGGACGACGCTGGGGCAGCA